>NZ_PNOR01000031.1 GCF_002869765.1 Deinococcus planocerae
GGGAGCCGCAGCCGCAGGAGGCACGAGCACCGCGTCGATCACGTGCACGACGCCGTTACAGGCGTTGATGTCTGCGCGGGTCACGTTCGCGTTGTTGATCCGCACCGCGTTGCCCGACACGCTGACCGTCAGGGTGCCGCCCTGCACGGTGCGGACGCTGCGCACGCCCCGGACCTGCTGGGCGGTGACCTTGCCGGGCAC
Source organism: Deinococcus planocerae (assembly GCF_002869765.1). Classification (NCBI taxonomy): domain Bacteria; kingdom Thermotogati; phylum Deinococcota; class Deinococci; order Deinococcales; family Deinococcaceae; genus Deinococcus; species Deinococcus planocerae. The sequence goes on from NZ_PNOR01000031.1 coordinate 202, forward strand.
CACGTGGTAGAGCAGCACGGCGCGAAGCTGCTCGGGGTCGTTGAGCACCGCCGCGAGCGTGTCGCTGGGGAGCTTGGCGAAGGCCGCGTTCGTCGGTGCGAAGACCGTGTACTGCCCGCTGGAGAGCGTCTCGGCGAGCCCCGCCGCCTGCACCGCCGTCAGCAGCGTGCTGAACTGGGGATCGTTCGTGATGAGCTGCGCGATGGGCTGGCACGCCGCCCCGCCCGTCGCGGGCCGCGCGGCAGGAGCGCCGCCGCCCCCCGCCAGGGCAGGCGTGGCGAGCAGCAGACTGAGCGTGATCAAGCTGGTTTGCTTCTTCATGAACTCACCTCTGGATTGAAATGTCCGCTTCCCAATGTTCACCACACTCCCGTGAAAAGCAACTTTGGTATCCGTTGAGACAGAACATCTAAACGAAGTTCCCGCACGGTTTTGCCGAGTCCTCACGCGAGGTTCATGCGGGCCGCTGGCCTCCTCCGCCCCCTTCGTTCCCGTGGAAGGGCGCACGAGGAGGGCGGGGAGGCCCGTGACCTCACCCGCCCCGCCGGTGCCCGGCGCCTTACCGTCCGAAATACTCCGGCAGGTCGGCCTCGGTGATCAGGACCTCGCGCGGCTTGCTGCCCTGGTGCTTGGAGACGATGCCCATCGCCTCGAGCATGTCCATCAGCTTACCTGCCCGGGCGTGGCCCACCGAGAGGCGCCGTTGCAGCCGCGAGACGCTGCCCTGGCCCTCCTCGATGCAGATCAAGGCGGCCTGGCGCAGGTGGGGATCGGAGAAGTCCATGTTCGCCTTGTCGGCTGTGGGCCCGCTCGCCGAGACGGTGCCGTCGAAGTCCGCCCCGTACTCCTCCACGAACACGTCGTCGAAGACCTGCCGCCGCAATTCGTCGGTGATGCGCGCCGACTCCACCTCGGAGATGTAGGGCCCCTGGAGGCGCAGCGGCTTGATCAGGCCGGGCTGGTAGAACAGCATGTCGCCCATGCCGGTCAGCCGCTCGGCACCCACCGAGTCGAGGATCGTGCGCGAGTCGTGGCTGCTGCTCACCGCGAAGGCGACGCGGGCGGGCACGTTCACCTTGATCAGGGAGGTCAGGATGTCCACCGAGGGGCGCTGGGTCGCCAGCACGAGGTGCATCCCGGTCGCGCGCGCCATCTGCGCCAGGCGCATGATCGCCGACTCGACCTCCTTGGGCGAGGTGATCATCAGGTCCGCCAGCTCGTCGATGATGATGACGAGGTGGGGCAGCTCCGCGTCCCCAACCTGGCGCATCTTCGCGTTGTACTGCTCCAGGTTCTTCGCGCCGACCTGGCTCATCATCTTGTAGCGCCGCTCCATGTGCGCCACGCCGCCGAACAGCACGCCCGCCGCGTCCATCGGGTTGGTCACCACGGGCCGCACGAGGTGGGGAATCCCGTCGTAGGGGGTGAGTTCCACCATCTTGGGGTCCACCATCAGGAAGCGCAGCTCGGTGGGCAGGTAGCGGTAGAGCAGCGAGGTGATCAGCGTGTTCACGCACACCGACTTGCCCGAGCCCGTCGAGCCCGCGATCAGGAGGTGCGGCATCTTGGCGAGGTCGCCGACCATCAGCTCCCCGTCGATGCTCTTGCCCAGGATGATGGGAAGCTTGGCGCGCGTTCCCCGGAAGGTGGAGGAAGCCGCCGCTTGGTGGAAGGTGACGGGCTCGCGCTCGGTGTTGGGGACCTCCAGGCCGATCACGCTCTTGCCGGGCACCGGGGCCTCCACGCGCACCCCGCCCACCGCGAGCGCCCGCGCGAGGTCGTTGGAGAGGGAAGCGATGCGGCTGATCTTCTCGCCGGGGGCGGGCTCGATCTCGTAGCGGGTCACGGTCGGCCCGCGCGCGAAGTCCACCACCCGCGCCTGGAGGCCGAAGTGCCGCAGCGTCTGGTCGATCACCGCCGCCCGCTGCCGCGCCGCCACGTCAAGCTGCGCGGGGTTCACCGTGCCCACGGGCAGGGGGTCGAGCAGGTCGTAACCGGGGAGGGCCAGGTCCACCGCCCCCTGCGCAGGGCGGCGCCGTTCGGGTTTCGCGCTCTCCCAGGGGGCGGCGCTCTCGTCGTCTTCCTCTTCCAGCGTGGCCTGGGCGGCGCGGCGGCTGGGAGCGCTCGCCTGCACACCTGAACTGCCCAGCAGCGGCTCGGAGGCGCGGGGCGGCACGGCGCCGATCACGGTGGTGGAGGGGGGAGGGGAGAGGGGCGTCGGCTGCTTTTCCTCGCTGAGGTTCACCGTGCCCCCCCGCGCCGGGGCCTCCCCCGTGAAGTCGAAGTCGAGGGCCGGGGTCTCGGTGGAGCCCACCGCCATCAATTGTACCCGCTCCAGCGCCTCCTCCTGGGCGCGGGCGAGGCGGGCCCGCCACTCCTCCTGGGTACTCAGGGTGCCGTCGGGGTCGCCCGCCAGCGCCTCGGCGAGGGTGGCGGCGATTTCCGTGGGAGCGCGGTCGAAGGCCGCCGCGAGGTCGGGCCAGCCGGGGTAATGCCGCTCGCGCTCACGCCACGCGGTGAAGTCCTCGGCGAGGTCGCGCCACGCCCGCTCGCGCTCGCGCCACGCCGGCAGCTCGCGCGTCAGGGTGGCCGCGTCCGCCTTGCCGAGCGCCTTGAGGGCCGCCTGCCGCTCGCGCTCCAGCTTTCCGGCGCGGCCCGCCAGCCGTTGCAGGTCGGCGACCATGTTGCGGCGCAGCCGCTCCAGGGCGCCGCTCGCCAGGGTGCTGGGGAGTTCGATGCTCAGCTCGTGCCGCCCGGCCCGGACCTCGTTCGCCACGGCCTCGGCCTGGGCGCCCGCGTCGGGGGCCTCGCGGGAGACGGCCTCGCGCAGGTCGCGGGCGGCGCCCCGGGCGAAGGTGCTCAGGCCCTCGCGCCACCGGCCCAGCTCGCCCTCCATGCCCTTGAGGCCGGACTCGTCGAGACCGCGCACCTCGCGGCGGGCGGCGCGGACCTCCTCGTCGAGGCCTCCCAGCTCGCGGGCCTCGGGGTAGAGACGGCGCAGGGTCTCCACGTCGCGGGCCTGGGCCGCCAGCCCCTGCCGCACGCCCGCCCGGGCCCGGGCCGCCTCGCGCCCCTCCTGCCGGGTCTCGATCACGCCCTGCACGCGGGTGGTCGCTCCCCCCAGCAGCACGCTCAGGCGCCGGAAAAGCCCCTTGAGCAGCGTGAGGGGCCGCAGCCGCAGCATGATCTCCAGGCCCAGGGTCAGCGTCACGAGCGGGAAGAGGACCGCCGCGTACCCCAGGGCGTCCACCAGCGGGCCCATCAGCCGCGCCGCCCCCTCGCCCGCCGCGCCGGGAGAGAAGACCTCGTGCAGCGCGAGAAGGGAGGCCACCACGACCACCCCGCCGAGCACGCGGCGGGTCAGCCCCTTGAGGTCCCGTCCCAGAAACACCAGCACCCCGTACGCGATGGGCACCACGGGCAGGAGGTAAGCCCCCCAGCCCAGCCACCCGGTGAGTACCGCACGCGCCTGCGTCATAAACCCGCTCTCCGCGATCTGAGGCAGGGTCAGGGTGACCGCCAGGAAGATTCCCAGCGCGAACAGCACCAGCCCCAGCGCCTCCCCGTCGAAGCGGCTGGCCGGAGGAGCGCTTTTTGCACGAGCCTTCGCCATGAACAGAATTGTAGCCCACCGGACCCACCCGCCACGGCGCGCCCAGCGCGCATTTTCGGAACCCGCGCACTCTGTGGACCCGGGCACGATTGCCGCGCTCCCCCCCCGCCTGGGCCCGATAATGCCCGGGTGGCCCTGATCCTCCCCCCGCCGCTCGCGCACGCCCTGTGGGCGCACGCCGGGCGCGAGGCTCCCCGCGAGTGCGTCGGGGCGCTCGGCGGCCACGCCCGCGACGGGGAGGCGGAGGCGGTCGCCCTCTACCCCCTGCCCAACATCGCGTCCGAGCCGGAGCGCACCTACCTCGCCGACCCCGGCCACCTGCTGCGGGCACTGCGGGCGATGGAGGCGGGCGGCCTCACCCTCGTCGCCCTCTACCACAGTCACCCGCTCGGTCCGGCCTCACCCAGCCCCACCGACCTCCGGCTTGCCGCGTACCCGGTGCCCTACGTCATCGCCGACCTGACGACCCGCACCCTGGCCGCGTACCGACTGCCGGGGGGAGAGGTGGTGCCGATTCGTGCCGGGGGCTGAGCCCGGTATCCACGCGCTGCACGGCTTCGTCGGGAGTGGCAAGACGACCCTTGCGCGGCGGCTGGAGCGCACGCTCCCGGGAATGCGCTTCTCACCCGACGAGTGGCTGGTCGCCCTGTCCGGCCCCGGCCTGAACGCCGAGGAATTTCCGCCCGCCTTCGCCCGCGTCATGGCCCTGATGGAGGAGCAGTGGACCCGCGCCCTGGAACTCGGCGTGCCCGTCATCCTCGACCACGGCTTCTGGAGGAGGGCCGACCGTGACGCCCTGCGCGCGCAGGCCGCCGCGCTCGGGGTACCCCTCACCCTCTACGCCCTGACCCTGCCCGACGAGGAGGCGTTGAGGCGGGTGCGGGTGCGGAACGCTCAGCCCGGCGCCCTGCCGATCAGTGACGAGACCTTTCGGCTACTGCGTGCCCCCTTCCAGCCGCTCGAAGCGGACGAGGAGGCGGTTTGGGTGGGGCAGGAGTAGGTGGGTGGCGGCAAGAGTTGGGCGGTAGATGGGGCTGGTTTGCGCGGCCTGTTCACCCCCTCCCAGCCTCTCGCGGTGCGAGCTGTACCAGTCCCCCTCAAGGGGGAGGGGTAAAAGATGATCGCTACGGCAACCTGCCCAGCCGCTCCAGCAGCAGACCGAACACCCCCTCGTCGTCCACGCTCACGGCGACCTCTGCGTTTGCGGGCTGCCGGGTGACCCCGAACAGGTCGCACACCGTCCGCCCGAAGTTCAACCCCTCCTGAAGCTCGACCTGCACGGACATGGGCTGCATCTTGAACAGGTCCGGGCGCAGCACGGCGGCCACCGCCACAGGGTCGTGCAGGGCGCCGCCGCTGAGCCCATAACGTTCGCGGTACACCCCCGCGTAGAAGGTGAGGAGTTCGGCGCTCACGGCCCCCGCCCGGTTTCCCAGAGCACGCAGGGCGTCCAGGCGATCCGGGGTGGCGATGACCTGCATGGTGACGTTGAGGCCGAACATCCGTAGGGGAACACCAGAGCCCAGCACGATGTGGACGGCGTGCGGGTCGGCGAGGGCGTTGAACTCGGCGGCGGGGGTGCGGTTGCCTCCGGCGGTGCTTCCGCCCATCCACACGACCTCGCGCAGCAGGCCGGGCACGTCTGGGGCCAGCCGGAAGGCGAGCGCTATGTTCGTGAGCGGCCCGGTGGCGACGAGGGTGACCTCGCCGGGCCGTTCGCGTGCCGTGCGGACGATGAAGTCCACCGCGTGTTCGGCCTCGGGCTCTTTTTCCGGTTCCGGCAGGTTGGCGGCGGGGAGGCCGCTGTCCCCGTGGACCGCCGCCGCCGTCAGCGGAGAGCGGACGAGCGGGCGGTCCGCCCCGGCATAGACGGGCACGTCCGCCCCCGCCAGCGCCAGCGTCACCCCGGCGTTGCGGGTGGTCAGGGGCAGGCCGACGTTGCCGTGGACGGTCGTGACGCCCAGCACCCGCACCTCCTCCGGGCTCGCCAGCGCGAGCAGCCAGGCGATGGCGTCGTCGAGGCCGGGGTCGCCGTCGAGGATGACGGAAAGGGGCAGGGAAGGGGCGGAGGTCACCCGGGCATTGTAGGAAGAGAGGCCGCCCACGCCACAACGCGGACGACCTCCCGGCAGGTTCTTCCCGGCTAAACCGTCAGGTTCCGCAACTCCTGCGCCGCCGCCTCCGGCAGCTTGTCGTTGGCGAACTCGCCCGCCCCCTGCTCGGTCCCGGCGAGGTACTTCATCCGGCCCGGGGCACGCAGGTAGGGGTAAATCTCGATGTGGAGGGGGAACTCGGGGTGAGGGTCGCCCCCCACCGGGCCCTGGTGGACGGTCAGCAGGTACGGCATCCGCACCCCGAAGAGGGCGTCTTGCCGCAGCAGGGCGTCTTTCAGCGTCCGGGCGAAGGCGGCCTTCTCCTCCGCGCTCAGCTCGCTCAGCAGGGCGACCGGGCGGGTGGGCAGCACCCACGTCTCGTAGGTGTAACGGGCGAAGGGAGGCACGACGCTTATAGCCGCGCCCTCGTCGTGCAGGACCCGCAGGCCCGCCTCCCGCTCCCCGGCCACGAAGTCGGCGAGCCAGGGGCGCCCGTTCTTCTCCAGGTAGCCCTGGGCCGAGTCGAGCAACCGCGCCTGCACGGGCGGGATGTGGTCGTACGCGTAAATCTGCCCGTGCGGGTGGTGCAGGGTCACCCCGACCTCGACCCCCCGGTTCTCGAAGGCGAGGACGCTCCTGATCTTGCCCGTCGCCGCGAGGCGGGTGGTGCGGTCGGCCCAGACCTCGATCAGGAGGGTCATCTGCTCGGGCGTCAGGTCGGCGAGGCGGCCTTCGGGGCTCTGGCTGAAGACGACGACCTCGCAGCGGCCCACTCCTGCCCGGACCTCGACATTGGGGAAAGGTTCGGGCTCGGGCGCGTCGAGGGTCAGGCTGGGGAAGCGGTTCTCGAAGACGGCGAGGTCGTACACGCCGCGCGGCAGCTCGGTGGGGTGGCCGCCCTCCCGGATCGGCGCGAGCGGGTTGTAGTCGGGCGGGGGCAGGAAGGTGCGGTTGAGGCGGTGGGCGGCGTACATCACCCACTCGGAGCGCAGGGGGTGCCAGCGCATCACCGGGCGGGCCTGCACCGGGTCGCCGGGGGTGGGAATCTCGGACTCGACCCGCACGGGTTCCAGGCCGTAGAGGGTCAGCTCGCGCCCGTCGGGCTTCTCGAAGGCCTCGGCGTGGAAGGTGGGAGAGGGCTGGGTCATGGTCGCTCCGCGTTCATGGGCCTACCCTACCCGCGCTGGAGAGGAATCGTCACTCGGCGGGGTCGGCGTCTCTACGACCTCGAAGCTCACGGGCGCGAGCGTCCGGCCCTCCCACTCCACCGCCTCCGGGTTCCAGTTCTGCACGAGCGTCACGCCCGCCCGGCGGCTGAGGCGCACCCCGCCCGGCAGGTCCACCGTCTCGACCCCCGCCTCGGCCAGCACGCCCCGCAGCACGGCGTGGATCAGGGGTTCGGAGTGGGCGCCGATGACGGTCGCGCGGCCCTGCCGGGTGACGGCGGGCAGGCCGTCCTGCGGGCCGCCGACGTAGGTGGACATGGCCTCTGCCCCCGTCAGCCGGTAGCTCTCCGCCCAGGCGTGGGCCTCGAACTCGCCGTCCGGCCCCTTGACCTTCTGCGTCAAGCCGGGCCGCAGCGAGTCGAATTGCAGGAGTTTCACGCCGAGCAGCTCCGTGAGCGGTCCCGGTTGCCCCTGCGCCCACGTCTGCCCGCTCGACGTGCGGACGCCCGTGCGGGGTCCGCAGACGAGCCGCGCGCCGCCCTCCGTCGCCGTCCACCAGCGGGCCGCCCGTTCCTCGGTCGCCAGCGTGATCGCCGGGGCCACGACGACCGCGTACCCGCTCAGGTCCGCGTCCGGGTGCAGGATGTCCACGTCCACCCCGAGCGAACGCAACGCCCGGTAGTACGTCACCGTCTGTGCCCAGTAGCTCAGCGAGGCGCTGTGGGGCTGCGCGCCCAGCAGCCACAGGCTCTCGTAGTCGTGGAGGAGGGCCACGCGGGCGGGCACTTCGCCGACGGGGAAGAGGTTTTGATCGAGCGCCGCGACCTCCGCGTATCCCCGGTCGGGCGTCTCGTCGTGGCGCAGGAGCCCCGAGTGCAAGACCTCCTGCGCCATCGTGGCCGCCCGCCAGCGGAAGTAGCTCACCACGTCGGCCCCGTGCGCCCACGCCTGCGCCGTCCACAGCGCGACCGCCCCATCGGCGGGGAGGGGGTTGAAGGGCGCCCAGTTCACCTGCCCGCACTGCTGCTCCATCACCCAGAAGCCGCTCGGGGTGCCCTCGCCCTCCCGGCCCAGCCTGCCTGCTCCCCTGACCAACCCGCGGTAGACGTCGTGGTTCCAGCCCACCAGATCGGGGTGCCCGGTGCGGGCGAAGCGAAGTTTGGCGTCCTCGCCTACCATGCGCCCCGCGAAGAACTCCAGCATCCCGGTCGGGTAGTTGTCCCAGGTGGCGAAGTCCAGGCCCTCGGCCACCCGGTAGTGGTCGAAGCCGCTCTCGAAGATCATGAAGTTGTGGGTGACGAAGCGCCCCGGCGAGAGTTCGCGCAAAATCTCGACCTGCTCGCGCTGGAAGGAGGCGATCTGGTCGGACGCGAAGCGGTAAAAGTCGAGGATGTGGGCCGGATTCGCCTCCGTCACGGTGAGGTTGGGCGGCCTGACCTGCGCCCAGTCGCCATACTCCATGCTCCAGAAGACGTTGCCCCACGCCTCGTTCAGCGCCTCCAGCGTGCCGTACCTCTCCCGCAGCCAGCCCGGGAAGGCCGCCGCGCTCGCCCCACCGTAGCTCCTCCCGGTGCCGTGGCAGGCGAACTCGTTGTCGGTCTGCCAGCCGACGACCGCCGGATGCCCGCCGTACCGCCCCGCCACCGCCCGGGTGACCCGCCGCGAGTGCTGCCGGTACACGGGCGAAGCGAAGTCGTAGTGCCGCCGCGAGCCGAACTCGCGCACCCGGCCCTCCTCGTCGTAGGGCAGGATTTCGGGGTGAGACCGGATCAGCCACGCGGGCGGAGTGGCCGTCGGGGTACACAGCACCACCCGCAGGCCCGCGGCGTGGTACGCCTCCACCGCCTCGTCCAGCCACCCCCAGTCGAACTCGCTGGGCCGGGGCTCCATGCGGCTCCAGGCGAACTCGGCGAGGCGCACGAAGGTCAGGCCGAGGTCGCGCTGCTGCCGGGCATACGTCTCCCAGCGGTCACGCGGCACATGCTCTGGGTAGTCGCACGAGCCCAGCAGGAGGTGAGGGGGGGTGGAGGCGTCGGGTGAGGTCATGGTGGGGTCCTGTCGGGGGAGGGGCTGGAGAACGAAGGAGGACCCGTGACGGCAACCACCGTGAGGGACCTCACCATCTTCCTTCTTTGCGGGGAGCTTAGGGGGATAGGCGGCGGAGCGTCAATCGGGCGCCGTGAACCCCGCTTCACGCCCGACACACGCGCCCCCACGCGGGCACGCCTACGCTTCCCCCCATGACCGGACGCAGCGACGACGAGCAGATGGGCGCGGGCGCCCCCCAGGCCCAGCGCAGCACCGATTCCGAGAGCGCGACGAAGTCCCCCACCCCTCAGTCCGGCGTCGTGCAGGACAGCCCCGGCACGACGGAGCTGAGCATGGAGGAGGCGGGCCTCATCGACGGGCAGGGCAACAACGTCGGCGACGACGACGTGGGCACGGGCGGCGGCTGAACGGCGAGGGAAAACAACGAGAACGCCCCAACCCGCGAAAAGAGGAGTGGGGCGTTCTTCTTGCCCTGGAACTTGACCGCTTCCCTCAGCGCACGTCCACGAGTTCCACGTCGAAGACGAGGGTGGAGTTGGGCGGAATGACGCCGGGAACGCCTGCCGCCCCGTAACCGAGGTGCGGGGGAATGGTGAGGCGGGCCCTGTCCCCCACCCGCAGTTGTGCAATGCCCTGGTCCCAGCCGGGGATGACGTAGCCGACGCCGAGCGGGAACTCGATGGGTTCTCCCCGGTCGCGGCTGGAGTCGAACTTGCGCCCGTCGGGCAGGGTGCCCGTGTAGTGGACGCGGACGGTCTTGCCGGGCGAGGCGGGGGTACCGTTGCCCTCCTGGTACTTCTCGACGATCAGTTCCTGCTGGTTCATGCCGCTCAGCGTAAGTCCCCACCCTCCCCCCGTCCCGGACTCTGAAGCGGGCGTGAAGGAGGGTGACTGCCGCCCCGTCCCCGCTGCTAGGATGCCCCGCGTGACGCCCGTTCCCTCCCGCCGGTCCTCGGGCGGCGATCTTCTCGGCGAGTTGCGGGCCTTCTGGCGGGTCTGGGTCCTCGGGGCGCTGCTCCCGGTGTGGGTCTTCACGACCTTCGTGGCGACCCTTGCGCGGGTGGACGGCGACAGCATGAACCCCACCCTGCATCACCGCGATCTGCTCCTGCTGCTCAAATACCCGCGCTGGCTGCACGCGTGGGGCCTGCCCACCTCCTACCCCCAGCGGGGCGACCTCCTCATCTTCAAGTCCCCGGCGGACAGCCCCTACAGCTACGAGACGGTGTGGGGCGTGCGGCACCGTCCTTACAACATCAAGCGCGTGCTGGGCCTCCCCGGCGATACGGTCGCCATCACGGACGGGCGCGTGATCGTGAACGGGCGGCCCGTGGCCGAGAGCTACGTCAACGACGGTGTTCTCACCGACCAGCCTGCCCTGCGTGTGCCGCCCGGCAAGGTGTGGGTGCTGGGCGACAACCGCCTGATCGGCGAGAGCCTGGATTCCCGCGCCTACGGACCCGTCTCGCTCACCGACGCCGCCGGACCCGTCAACCTGCGGCTGTGGCCGAATCCCGGGCTGGTGCACCGCTGAGGCTTTGAAGCACACCCCATGAGAAGGCCGTCAGCACCAGGCCGGACGAGACCCTTCACTTCGTTCAGGGTGACACTTCTTCCGACAACCGCTCTAGGCGTCCAGCCCCGGCAGCCGCTCCCCGGCGCGCACGGGCTGGGCCACCCAATTCTCGCGGGGGGGCAGCGGACAGGTCCACCCCTCCCCGTAGGCGCAGTACGGGTGATAGGCGAGGTTGAAGTCGAGGTGGACGAGCATCCCCTCACCCTCCGGCGCCCGGACGAGCGGCGCGTCGAGGTAGCGCCCCGCCCCGTAGGTCTCCGGCCCGCTCGTCGCGTCGCGGAAGGGGACGAAGACCCTCTGCGGGAAGTCCTCGCCGGGGGGGGCGTACAGGGTGAAGGTGTGCGGGCCGCCGGGCAGCTTCGCGGTCGCCGTGCCGAAGCGGGCCATGACGCGCGTCTCGCCCGTGTTCGTGCCCAGGGTGACCTCGGCTCCGTCGGCGCGCTCGACTGGAGCGGTGAAGGCCCAGGCCGGGTCGGGCGGGTAGTAGCTCAGGCCCCGGAAGCCCGCCAGCTCCGCCCCCGTGATCGGCCCGCGCCCCGAGGCGAAGTGCTCGTCCTTGCGGCGGCGGAAGTCGGTGACCGCCCGCGCGTGCGCCTCCCCCGCCGTCACCAGTCCACCCGCACGCGCTCGCCCGCGTACTCCACGATGTCCCCGCGCCGCAGCTTCTTGCGCCGCCGCGTCTCGATGGCGCCGTTGAGCCGCACCTCGCCGCCCTGCACCCGGAACTTCGCCTCGCCGCCCGTCTCGACCAGCCCGCGCAGCTTGAGGAAGTCCTGGAGGTCGATGGTGTCGCGCTCCTCGGGGGCGGGCCGTGCGTCCTGGGTCATGGGGGCAGGGTAACACCGGGGGTCGGGAGAGGGGAGGTCCGGGGTGAGGAGAAAGTCGCCTTCCCCGCCCCCTGCTCGACCCAGGACCAGCGGCACTCTCCTGGGCGGCGGCGTTCACTCCCCCACGTCCGGGGCCGGGTTCGCCGCTCCCTGACCCGGCGCCAGCCACGTCTGGGCCCACACGTCGAGGTGGCGCAGCACCCCGCCGAGCGCGCGGCCCTTCTCGGTGAGGTGGTACGTGATCCGCACGGGCGTGTCGGGAACGACGGTGCGGGTGACCAGGCCCTCGGCCTCGAACTCCTTGAGACGCTCGCTGAGCAGGCGTCCGCTCAGGCCCGGCACGGTCGCCGTCAGTTCCGAGAAGCGTGTGCGGCCATGAAACAGCGAGAAGAGGATCGCGCCGGTCCAACGCTTCCCCACAAGGTCGGTGGCGTGATGGAAGGCCGGACTGAAGGGGTCGCCGGACGGTCGGGGCATGATCCCAGTGTAAGCCAGAGGTCACTAAGAATAAGCTGGTTGACAAAAGTAACCGCCTCTGTCTACCCTATGGGCGTGGTTACGAAAGGTAAGTAGACCGCACCCCCAGGAGGTCCCATGACGCTCGATCTCTCCCGACACGCCCGGTCCTCTCTGATCAGGAACAGCGCTCTGGCCGCGCTGGCCGCCAGCGTTCTCGCGCTCGCCGTCTTTCTTGGCGCGACGGCGGCGGGCGTACCCCTGAGCGTGCCCGGTCCCGGCGGGGCCCTGCTGGAGATCAGCGCGGTCATGATCGTGGTCGCCAGCGTCGCCGGGACTCTGGGGGCCACGCTGGTACTCGCCGCCCTGAACGCGCTTGCCCGCCACCCTCGCCGCAGCTTCGAGGTCACGGCGTTCGCCGTGCTCGCCCTGTCCCTGGTGCCGGTGCTCGCCGGAGGCCTGCCCGCCGTGACGGCTCTGTCGCTCGGCGCCATGCACCTCGTCGCGGCGGCGGCCATCGTCGCGCTGCTGCGCCCGGCGGCGAGGACCGTGCGGTGAGGGTGCTGCTGCTTGGCGCGACCGGCCACCTCGGCCTCCCCCTGCTGCGCCAGACCCTCGCCGCCGGGCACGAGGTCACCGCGTTCGTGCGCCGTCCCGAGGGGTTGGAGTCTCACCCACGCCTGCGGGTCGTGCGGGGAGACGTTCTCGACCCGGCGGAGGTCGCCGCCGCCCTGCCCGGCCACGGCGCGGTGCTGAGCACCCTCGGCGGTTCGCCGGACGTGCTCACCCGGGGGGCGCGGCACATCGTCGCCGCCATGCAGGCGGGCGGGGTGCGGCGCCTGATCGCCGTCGCGGCGGCGGGCATCCTGCCGCTGGACGACCGGACCCTCGTGCGCGACCTGCCGTCTTTCCCGGCGAGCTTCGGCGAAGTCTCCGCCGCCCACCTGCAAGTCCACGAGGAGCTGCGCGCCTCGGACCTGGACTGGACGCTGCTGTGCCCGCCCGCGCTCGTTGACGCTGCCCCGACAGGCCGCTACCGGGTCCAGGCCGAACGCGCGCTGGCGGACGCGCGGGCCGTCTCCACGGGGGACGCCGCGCACTTTATCCTCGGCGAACTGGCTGCCCCCCGCTTCGTGCGGTCGCGCGTCGCCATCGCGTCTTAAACCCAGGCTCGAAACTCCGCCTCGCCGCCCGTCCCCATCAGCCCGCGCAGCTTGAGAAAATCTTGGAGGTCGAAGCTGGCGACCTCTTCGGGGGAGGGCCGGGCGTCGTCATTCCTAGGAAGGGGAACAGGGAAACGGTTGCGCCGATCCATTCTTGAGGAGAAGCGCCGGAGGTCCAGTCACGAATGAGAAAGGCCAGGGACGGTTCCTGTTCTATAGGAAACCTTCGTGGGTACTGAGGATAGCCAGCGATGCGGCAAGCCTCCGGTGAAGTGCCGGGTGTCGTGATGCTCAGGCCGTCGCCCACTCGAAGCTCCCCCGACCATTGCCTGATCTTGACGGCCAGCACCCAACCCCGCCCCGTGATGAGAAAGGCGGCTTCCAGCACCCCCTCGAACCTTCGCTCCTCCGTCAAGGCTTGTACTGCGCCGCGAACAGCCTCAAGTCCGCGTCGTCCACCCGGCGATCCTGGTTGAGGTCGCCCACTGTGGCGCCCGTCTTGCCGTAGTTGTTCATCAGGAGGGCGAGGTCGGTGAGGTCGATCTTTCCGTCGCCGTTGAGGTCGGCGCCGCTCAGGCGGGTGCGGGCGGCGTCGGGCGTCCAGGCACTCAGGCCGAGTTCGTCGGTGAGAGCCGAGCGGATCGCCTGCGCGAGCGGCAGCGGCCCCTGCGGGTTGAACTCGATGCGGCGCACGCCCCCCACGCTGACGGTGCGGGCCACCACGTCCGGGTTGAAGGCCACCCCGGCGGTCGGGCCGCTGCCCCCCACGGTGATCAGGGGGCCGCCGCTGGTATCGAGCGTGACGGGGCTCTCCCGGGTGCTTAGCGCAGCCAGGGCGTCCTGCACGGCCTTCGTGAGTTCGGCGCCCTGGGGCCGCAGCTTGACGGAGGCGGCCTGCCCCCCCCCGGCGGCGAGGGCGAGGGCCAGCAGCAGCGCGCGTCTCATCTCGCCTCCCGGGCGGCGCGAAGGGCGTCACGGAAGCGGGCGGGATCGCTGGGAATGGCGTTGGGTTCATTCACGGGTGGAGTGGTGGCCGCGGGCGAGGTGGTGCCGGAAGCCGGGGTGGTCGTCGGCGTGCTGCCAGCGGTGGAGTTGGGGGTGGTCGCGCCCGGAGCGGAGGCAGTCGCGGAAGGGGTGGTGCCTGTGGCCGTGCTGGGAGTCGTCGTGCCGCCCGCTGTGGAACTGGTTGCGCCTGCACTGGTGGTCGTTGCCGGGGGAGTGGTGCCGGGTGCCGTGGCCGTCGCGGTGCCGGAGGTGGCCGTGCCCGGCGCCGTGGTCGTCGCGCCGGAACCGGGGGCCGCCGTGGAGGTCGTCGAGCCGGGCGGCGTGGGTGCGGTCGCCGTGCCGGTGCCGGAGATCGCGGTGCCGCTCGTGGTGGAAGTCGCTGCCCCGGTCGTGGTCGGGGTGGCCGCAGAGCCGGACGGGGTGGTGGTGCCGGAGCCGGTCGAGGCCCCGGTGCCCGCGGTCGTGCCCGCCGCCTCACCCGGGCGCGTGACCCTGCCGTTCACGATGGGGTAGACGCCCTGCGCGAAGCCCACGATGGGGTTGTCCATCCGCCTGCTGTAGAGGAGCAGAAAGGCCTCCTGCCCGGCGCGTAACTCCGGCAGGTCCTCCAGCCCCGAGAGCACGTACAGCACGGGCCTGCCCTCCCGCTGCGGCAGGGTGGCGGGGTCCCCGGCGACCGTCTCGGTGACCGTCAGGGGGTAGGTGATCCAGGTCGCCTCACCCTCCGTCACGTTGGTGGGCGTGCCGAGGGTGGCGCGCACGATCACGTCCGCCTTCCTCGCCTGCTGCGTCAGGGTGAGGGTCGGGGCGGTCGTCGCGTGGGCGCTCAGAGGAGCGGCCCCCAGCGCGAGGGCGGCGAGCAGGGTCAGGGCACGCCTCACGGCTGGCCCCCGCTCTGGGAGGTCCCGGGGCTGGTCGTCGTCGAGGTGCCCGGCGTGGTCTGGGTCCCGGTCGAGGTGGAGGTTCCGGTGCTTCCCGGGGCGGTCGTCGTGCCCGTGCCCGTCGAGGAGGGCGTGCTCGCCGGGGCCGGGGCCGGCCCGCCCGAGGTGGCGAGGACCTTGCCCGTGCCGTCGCGCGCCTCGAAGGCGAAGCGGCCCGCGTCGAGGGTGACGGCCTTGGGCGGCTTCACGCTCACCAGGGCCACGCGAGCCCCGTTGCGGGGCACGGTCTTGAAGCCCACGTCCACCGTCAGGGTGCGGCCCGCCTGTTTCCAGAACAGCACGCCGCCCCCCTCGGCGGGTTGCACGCGGGTGACGGCCACGCCTTCGGGCAGGTCCCAGGTCATCCGCGCGGCCCGGACGGTGCGCGGCGCGGTGATGTTGAGCGGGATGCGGGTCTCGCCGCGAATCTCGCCGCTGGGAAGCTGGGGCTTCAGGGCCAGCGGGGGCAGCTCGCCGATGTTCAGCGTGTACGTCTGCACCTTGGTGCTGAGGTTGGCGTCCGCCGCCTCGACCGCGAAGGTGTACGTCCCCGTCTTCGTCGGCGTGCCGCTGAGTCTCCCGCCGCGCAGGGTCAGGCCGGGGGGCAGCGTCCCCGAGCCCACCCGCATCGAGTACGGCCCCGCCCCGCCCGCCACGCCCACGGGGGCGTCGTACGTCTCGGCGAGGTAAGCGACGGGCAGGCTGGTGGTCGTGAAGTAGAGGGGGTCACTCGTGCTCGACGTGCCGGTGGTGGTCGAGGTGGGGGTCGTGCTGCCGCAGGCGACGAGCAGCATCCCACCCGTCAGCAGCGCACACACGGGCAGGACCCGGCGGAGGGCGAGCTGTCTCATGGCGGGTAGTGTAATGGCCTTTCATGAGGCTCCTGGCGTGGAGATGGGGGGTGGGGGCCCCCCTGGCCTTCGTGCCCTCCGCGCTGTCTGTGTGCTGGCCGGGCGGTAAACTTCCCCGCATGACAACTGGAACCTTGCCCGCCCTCCCGACTCCCGGCGAGCGGTTGGGGCGTTACACGGTGGAGAGGGTGGAACCCTTACCCGAGATGCAGGGCACCCTCGTGCTGCTGCGGCACGAGCTGGGCGCCCGGCACGCCCACGTCGCCCGCGACGACGACAACCTCGCCTTCGGGGTGACCTTCCCGACCGTGCCGGGGGACTCGACCGGCGTGGCGCACATCCTCGAACACGTCGTGCTGATGGGCAGCCAGAAGTACCCGGTGCCCGACCCCTTCTTCGCCATGCTGCCCAGAAGCCTGAACACCTTCATGAACGCGATGACGGCGAGCGACTGGACGACCTACCCCTTCTCCACCCGCAACGAGCAGGACTTCTACAACCTGCTCTCGGTCTACCTCGACGCCACCTTCTTCCCGCTGCTGCGCTACGAGAGCTTCCGCCAGGACGGCCACCGCTTCGAGTTCGAGACGCCGGACGACCCGACTACGCCGCTGAAGCTCCAGGGCGTCGTCTACAACGAGATGAAGGGCGCGATGGCGAGCCCCGGCGCGGTGATGTACCGCGAGTTCGGCAAGGCGCTCTACCCGGACCTCACCTACGCGAACAACTCCGGCGGCTCGCCTTCGGCCATCCCGGGGCTCACGTACGAGGGTCTGCGGAATTTCCACGCCGCGCACTACCACCCCAGCAACGCCTTTTTCTACACCTATGGGCGGGTGGAGCTGCGCCGGGTGCTGGACGAGATCGAGTCGCACGTCCTCTCGCGCTTCTCGGCGCAGACGCTCGACGTGAGCATTCCCGACCAGCCCGCGTTCGAGGGGCCGCGCCGGGTGGACGCGACCTACCCCGGCACCGACGTGGAGCGCGGCGGCCAGGTCAGCGTGGCGTGGAAGCTCGGGCACTCGACCGACCCCGACCTGAACCTGCGCTGGAGCGTGCTCTCGGACGTGCTGCTCGGCAACCCGGCGGCGCCCCTCACCCGCCCGCTCATCGAGTCGGGGCTGGGAAGTGCGCTGGCCGACCTCTCCGGCTACCGCGACAACTTCCGGGAGGGCGCCTTCGCGGTCGGCCTCAAGGGGGTGAGCGCCGGGAGGGCGGGTGAGGTGCAATCTCTCGTGCTCGACACGCTCGCGGCTATTGCGAGGGACGGCATCGACCCCGAACTCATCGAGAGCAGCCTCCACCAGTTCGAGATCGGGCAGCGCGAGGTGTCGAACGCCGGGACCCCCTACGGCCTGCAAGTGATGTTCCGCCTCCTCGGCCCATGGCTCTACGGCGGCGACCCGGTGACCGGGCTGCGGCTGGACACCGAGTTGGAAAGCCTGCGGACCGACCTCGCCCGGGGGCGCGTGTTCGAGACGATGATCCAGCGGGACCTCCTCGACAACCCGCACCGGGTCACCCTCGTCCTCGCGCCCGACCCCGACCTCGCCGCGCGCACCGAGCAGGCCGAGCGCGAACTCGTGGGGCGGCTGAGCGCGGGCTTCACCGACGAGGACCGCGCCCGGATCGTCCGGGAGAGCCTGCAACTCCAGTCCCTCCAGGCGCAGGAGAGTGACCCCGACGTGCTCCCCACCCTCGGCCTCGGGGACGTGCCGCCGACCGTCGCCCGCCCGCCCTACACGACCGAGGAAGAGGGCCGCGCGCTCGTCGGTCGGGTGCCGCAACCCACCGGGGGCCTCACGTACCTCGACGTGCAGGTGCGCTTGCCCGACCTTCCCGACGACCTGATCGACACCCTGCCCCTCTACGCCTTCGCGGTCACCCGCAGCGGGGCGGCGGGCCAGGATTACGTGGCCCTTGCGCGGCGGATCGAGGCCGTGACGGGCGGCGTGAGCGCGAGTGTCGGGGTGGGCGGCAAGCCGGACAGCCTCGACGATCTGCGCCTGTCGCTGACCTTCAGCGGCAAGGCGCTGGCCCGCAACGGGGACGCGCTCGTGGGCGTGCTGCGCGACGTGATCGCTGCCCCCGAGTTCGACCGCGAGCGGCTGACGCAGCTTCTCAAGCAGCGCCTCGCCGGGCTCAAGGCGAGCGTGGTCAACGCGGGCAGCGCCTACGCCGAACGCCTGGCAAGCGCGCAGGTGAGCCCCGCCGGGAGCATCGAGGAGCGCCTGAGCGGCCTGACCGCCCTCGCCACCCTGAAACAGATCGTGGAGGGGGACGGGGTGAACGCGCTGCTGGGACGCTTCGCCCGCCTCCGCGAGTTGATCCTCGCCGGGAAGCCGCTGCTGTGCCTGACCGCGACTTCGGACGACCTGGGCCTTGACCTCCACTCCATCACGGGGGAGTTCGGCGGGGACGCCCCGGTCGGCCACCCTGCGCCCAGTCTCCTCCCCGGCGGTCCTCAGGCGCGCACGGCGGACTCGCCGGTCGCCTTCAACGCGGTCGCCTTCCGCACGGTGCCGTACACCCACCCCGACAGCCCGGCGCTGCTCGTCCTCTCACGGCTCTTGAGAAGCGAGTACCTCCTCAAGGAAATCCGCGAGAAGGGCGGCGCGTACGGCGGCGGGGCGAGCTTCGACGCGCGGGGCGGCGTGTTCACCATGTCGAGCTACCGCGATCCCCACATCACCCGGACCTTCGAAGTCTTCCGGGATGCCCGCGCCTTCCTCGACGTCACACCCCTGACCGAGCGCGAACTCACCGAGGCGGTCTTGTCGGCGAGCAAGACCCTCGACCCCCTGACGAGTCCCGACACCGTGGGCCGCCTGCGCTTCTACGGCGATCAGGCCGGGTACACCCCCGAGGTGCAGGAGGCGTACAAGGCCCGGCTCCTGCGCGTGACACTGGACGACCTGAAGCGGGCGATGGACGCGCACCTGACGGCAGAAAACGTCGCTTACGCCCTCGTGGCGGGCCGTGACCCGAACCCCGAGACGGAGGCGCTGGGGCTGCACTTCGAGGTGCAGGGCGTGTAGCTCGTCGCTGGTCGCTCGTAGCGCGAAGGAAGGGTGGGGGAGGCCGCCCGCGTCTCCCGCCCCTTTGGCTACCGCTTGACCGCTACGTCCGGTCAGGCCCCTCACATTCGGCACGCATGAGGGCTGGCGAGACTGAACCCATGCGGCGACTGAAAACGGTGGTGGCGCTGGCGGCCCTCTCGGCGGGGGTGGCGGGCGCAGAGACGTTCGGGGTGCAGGCGGGGGTCGGAAACGCGGGGCTGCACCTGGGGGCCTACAGCCGGGTCGCGGGCTTCGGCCCGGTGCAGACCGAGCTGCGCGGCACCTTCGACCGCTCGCTCACGGGCGGGGGAGAGACCCGGGTGGGTGCCGACGCGCTCCTCAGCGTGAATCTGCTCCTGCTGCGCCCGTACGCCGGGGTGGGGGTCGGCCTGCCCCTGGGCGGCGGGAGCGGCGCGTCCTTTCAGACGACCCTGGGCGCCCGCTTCGGCCTGCCCGGCCCCTTCTCGGGCTTCGCGGAGGGGAACTTCGGCTCGCGGAACGTGTACCGGGCGGGGTTGCTGCTGCGGTTCTAAGGGAGAAGGCAGGTTGTGACAAGCCGCTGAGAGGACGGGGGGTAGGCTGCGCCGCATGCGCTATCCCGCCCTGGAGAGCCTGCGCGGCCTGGCTGCCCTGATCGTGGTTTTGCACCATCACCTGCTGGTCTTTCCTGCCCTCTACCCCTACCGGGTGGAGGCGTCCGGCGCGGCGGGGTGGTTGACCCGTTCGCCCCTGCATCTGCTCTGGGCCGGTTCGGAGGCGGTGGTGTTCTTCTTCGTGCTCAGCGGCTTCGTCCTGAGCCTCTCGTCGTGGCGGGGCGAGCCGCTGGACATGGAGGCCTTTGTGGTCCGGCGCCTGCGGCGCATCTGGGTGCCGCTGATGGTGGCGGTCACCCTGGCGTGGGGGTGTGCGGCCCTCCTCGGCCACGCGCCTGTTCCGGGGACGAGCGAGTGGTTCGCGGCCATCTGGCGGCAGGCGGGTGCCGAGGCCTACGTGCAACACGCCCTGGCGCTGGGCAATCTCGACACGGTGAACCACGCGTTCATCCCGGTGGTGTGGAGCCTCAAGTACGAGCTTTGGCTCTCCCTGCTGCTCCCGCTCGTCCTGCTTGCCGTTCGGCAGCGGCCCGGTTACGTGCTGGGTGGGGGTGTCCTCCTGCTCGCGCTCTCCCACATCACCCCTGGCTCCGATACCACGCTGTCCCTGATGCGCTTTCTGCCGATGTTCGCGCTGGGCGCGCTGTTGGCCCGGCACCGGGAGGCGCTGGGCGCGTGGGTGGCGGCGCTGCCCCGGGGGGCCCGCCCCGGGCTGCTGCTGCTCGCGCTCCTCGTGATCCCGGTGCAGTGGTACGGCGGCCCGTTTCCTGCGGCATGGAGGCGGGTGCTCGACGACCTCGGCACCCTGGGCGGCGCGGCCCTGTTGATGCTGCTGGCGCTGGGCTGGTCCTCCCTACGGGTCCGGCTGGAGCGCCCGGCGCTCGCGTGGTTGGGGCGGGTCAGCTTCAGCCTGTACCTGTACCACGCGCTGGTGCTCGCCGTCGTCGTGCGGTTGGGGGCCGGGCTGCTCCCACTTCCGGCTCTGCTCGCCCTGTCGGTCCTGCTGGCCCTGCCGGTCGCGGATCTGGCCCACCGCTGGGTCGAGGTGCCCGCGATGGGTCGGGGGAGGCGGCGCGACCGTGAGGTTCACCCTGTACCCTCCCAACCGTGACGGGCGCGAGCTCCTCTACCCCCGGTGGTACGGCTCCCCCGCGCTGATCGTCGCCGCCCGGTAGAGGGCCTCGGCCATCACCACCATCGCCAGGTCGTGCGGCAGGGTCAGTTGCGAGAGGCTCCAGAGGGCGTGGGCCGAGGCGCGCAACTCGTCCGTATGTCCCTCCGGGCCGCCGATGGCGAAGGCGAGTTCGCCGGTGCCGCCCACGGCCTGGGCGTCGAGGTACGCGCTCAGGCCCGCGCTGGTGTACTGGCGCCCGCGCGGGTCGAGGAGGACCAGGGGGGCCCGGCCCGCCGCCCGCGAGGCGGCCTCGGATTCCTGCGCCGGGGTCTTGCCCGTCACGCGGGTGACCGTCAGCTTGTGGTAGCGCCGCAGCCGCCGCTCGTACTCGTCCCACCCGGCGCGGGCGTAGGCGAGGCGGGGCTCGCCGACGGTGATCAGGTGCAGGCGCATGGGGGGCAGGATAGGGCAGGGGGGAGGGGCAACGAGAGATCAAGGCCGCCCTCTTCCCCCTCCCGCTACACTGGCGCTATGGGCTTCCGGTCGCGTTTCGCCCCCCCCGGGGTGGGGCCTTGAATTACGCGGCGACCCTGGCCGTGCTCGTCGTGTTGGCGTTTTGTTTTCCGCTGACGGTGCGGCTGGGCGCGCAGCTCGGCGTGCCGGAGGTCTACACGGCCTCGGCGCTCGGGGCGCTGCTCACCTTCGCGCTCGCGGCCTACCTCGTGCGCTGGCAGGTGGGTCGCCACGCGGTCACGCTGGAGCGGCTGGCGCGGGCGCGGGCGCAGGTCGCCGCGGAGCCGGACAATCCCCGGGCGTATTTTGTGCAGGGAGAACACCTCGGCATGGTCCTCTTGCGGCTCGACCGGCGGCGGGAGGCGGCGGAGGTCATCGACCGGTACGCGCGGCTCGGGGGTGCGCGGGAGGGGGAGATCGTGGCCCTAAGAGAAGCCTTGTCGAACGCGGAGCGGCGCCAGCGCCGCGCGCAGGGGAGCGAAGTATGAGGGCGTACAAGGGCATCGTGGAGGACGGCGTGGTGGTCCTCATCGGAACGAGGTTGCCGGAGGGCACGGTCGTCACCGTCACCGTCGGCGAGGCCGAGCTGTTGCGGGCGCGCATCACCAGCGCCCTCAAGCGTCCCCGCAAGGTGCGTGTGCGCCTCAAGCCGACCCCGGGGCTGGTCGCCGAGGCGGCGCTCGCGGGCGGGGTGAACGATACGGGGAATGATTAGGAGCCCTGGGCACAGGAGGCTGGCGGCTCCCGGCGGCCCCCCGTGACCCCCGACTCGCCTCCTTCCCACCTCTGGCTCGTGCCGACCCCGGTGGGCAACCTCGGCGACATCACCTTCCGGGCGGTGGACGTCCTGCGCGGCGCGGACGCCGTGGCGTGCGAGGACACCCGGCGCACGGGCGCGCTCCTCACACACCTGGGGATCAGCCGTCCCCTCGTGCGGCTCGACGCCCACACCATGCACCGCGCTCCCGCCGTGCTGGAGGAGCATCCCCGCCTCGCCTACGTCACCGACGCGGGCACGCCGGGCATCAGCGACCCGGGCGCCGAACTCGTGCGGGCGGCGGTCGCGGCGGGCGTCCCGGTCGAGGTGCTGCCCGGCCCCACCGCCTTCGTGCCCGCGCTGGTGCTGTCGGGCCTGCCGAATGCGCGTTTTACCTTCGAGGGCTTCTTGCCCCGTTCCGGTCGGGAGCGCCGTGAACGCCTCGCCGCCGTCGCCGCCCGGCCCGAGACGACCGTCCTGTACGAGAGCCCGCACCGCCTCGCCGACACGCTGGGGGACCTCGCGGGCGCGTGCGGCCCCGAGCGGCAGGCGAGCGTGACCCGTGAACTCTCCAAGCGCTTCGAGGAGACGGCGCGCGGGACTCTCTCCGACCTCGCCGCCCACTTCGCGGGAGAGGTGCGCGGCGAGATCGTGGTCGTCGTGGCGGGGCGCCCGGCGGGGGAGACCCTTCCCGGCGAGGAGACGCCCGACCACGCGGCCCTCGCCCAGACCTGGGCCGCCGAGGGCCGGAGTGCGCGCGACATCCGGGAATTGCTCATCGCCCGGGGTTTGCGTAAGAATGACGCTTACGCCCTGGCCCTGCGGGTGACGCAGGAAGTCTGACGCCCCTCTCCGCCCAGGCCCAGCCCAAGGAGCCTTCCGTGACCGAACTGCATGAACTCCCGACCGACCACCCCAACCCCGCAGGCGTCCGCCGGATCGCCGTCCTGACGAGCGGGGGAGACGCGCCCGGCATGAACGCGGCGATCCGCGCCGTCGTGCGCACCGCCACCCACCACGGCGTCGAGGTCGTGGGGGTGCGGCGCGGATTTTCGGGGCTGCACCAGGGGGACATGGCCGTGATCGGCCCCAGGGACGTGGCGAACACCATCCAGCGCGGCGGCACGATCCTCCTGACCGCCCGCTCGCGCACCTGGCGCAGCCCCGAGGGCCGGGCGAAGGGCGCGAAGAACCTGCGCGACTGGGGGGTGGACGGCCTCGTCGTGATCGGCGGCGACGGCTCCTTCCACGGCGGGCACTACCTTCAGGAGGAGCACGGCATCCCGGTGATCGGCGTGCCCGGCACCATCGACAACGACCTGTACGGCACCGACCACACCATCGGGTACTTCACGGCGGTCGAGACGGCCCTCGACGCGGTGGACAAGCTGCGCGACACGGGCGCCTCGCACGAGCGCATCTTCGTGATCGAGGTGATGGGTCGCCACGCCGGGCACATCGCCCTGGAGGTCGCCGTCGCCGGGGGCGCCGAGGAGGTCTTCATCCCGGAAGACGAGAAGCCCGTGGACGGCGTGGTCGAGATCGTCAAGGCGAGCGTCGCCAAGGGCAAGGCGAGCTCGATCATCATCGTCGCGGAAGGGTACCCGGGCGGGGCGCAGGGGGTGGGAAACGCCATCCAGGCCGGAACGGGGCTGGAGACCCGCGTCAGCATCCTGGGCCACATCCAGCGCGGCGGCACTCCCGTCAGCAGCGACCGGGTGCTCGCCAGCCGCCTCGGGGAAGCCGCCGTCCACGCCCTGATGGACGGCAGAAAGGGCGTGATGGTGGGCCGTCAGGGCGGCGCGGCCACCTACACGCCCCTCCACGAGACCTGGGAGAAGCGCAAGGACGTGAGCCGCGACCTCTACCGCTGCGCGATGACGCTGAGCATCTGAAGGCAGGGACCAAACCCGTCACGCCCTGACGCCTTCACCGCCTACGCTCGGGGGAGGAGGCCAGGCCATGACCCTCGAATTCAGCGGTGAACTCTGGCACTGGGCGGGGCCCGCCCCCTGGTACTTCATCGCCGTCCCGGGGGAGGAGTGCGGCGCCCTGCGAGCGGCCTCAAGGTTCGTGACCTACGGCTGGGGAATGATTCCCGTCCAGGTCCGCATCGGCGAAACCGAGTACAAAACGTCCCTCTTTCCCAAGGAGGGCCGCTACCTCGTGCCCGTCAAGGCGAGTGTTCGCCGGGCCGAAAGCCTGAAAGAGGGCGCCGAGGTGCGGGTGCGCCTCCGGGTCGGGGTCTGACCTCCACAAAAGAGGAGGGGGCCGCAGGCATCCCGCCCCGGCCCCCTTCTCGCCTTTCCCTCAGCCCTCGCTCAGTCCCGCCCGACGTTGCGCAGGAAGGCCGGGATGTCGTAGTCCTTGGGATCGTAGCTGCTCGCCGCCTGACCGCGCACGGGCCGCACGATGGTGTCGATGCTCGTGCCGCGCCCCATCCCGGCCCCCGTGCCCAGGCCCAGCCCCGCGGGGAAGGGCGCCTCGTTGAAGCCGGTGGCGATCACGGTCACGCGCACCTCGTCCCCCGCCGCCTCGTCGGGCGTGATGCCGAAGAGGATGTCGGGGTCCTCGAAGCCGGTCGCCTGCCGGATCTTCTCGACGATCTCGTTGGCGTCCGTCATGCTCAGGTCGTAGCCGCCCGTCACGTTCACCAGGATGCGGCGCGCTCCCTCGATGCCGCGCTCCAAGAGAGGCGAGTGGATCGCGCTCATCGCGGCCTCCTCGGAGACCTTCTCCCCGCGCCCCGCGCCGATGCCCATCAGGACCGTGCCCGAGTTGGCGAGGAGGTTACGCACGTCGGCGAAGTCGAGGTTGATCATCCCCTCGACGTTGATCACGTCGCTGATGCCCTTGACCCCGTAGTACAGCACCCGGTCGGCGATCAGGAAGGCTTCCCGGAAAGACACCTTCTTGTCCACGGCGGTGAGCAATTTTTCGTTGTTCACCACGATCATGCCGTCCACCCGCTCCGAGAGCTTGCCGATGCCGTCTTCCGCCACCCGCAGCCGCTTGGGCCCCTCGAACTTGAAGGGGCGGGTCACGATGGCGACGGTCAGGATGCCCATCTCGCGGGCGATCTCGGCGACGACGGGGGCGCTGCCCGTGCCGGTGCCGCCGCCCATGCCCGCCGTGATGAAGAGCATGTCGGTGCCGTCGAGGTACTCCTTGATGCGCTCGCGGTCCTCGATGGCGGCCTTCTCGCCGACGTCGGGGTCGGCGCCCGCTCCCAGGCCGCGCGTGAGGCGGTCGCCGAGCTGGATGCGCACCTCCGCGTGGCTCTTGGCGAGCACCTGCGCGTCGGTATTGCCCGCGATGAACTCGACGCCCTCGAGTCCCGATTCGATCATGCGGTTCACGGCGTTGTTGCCCGCCCCGCCCAAGCCAATCACCCGAATTCTGGCCGCTTGCATCATGTCTCCTTAGCTGCGGCCTCCGCTCTCGGGCGG
Source organism: Deinococcus planocerae (assembly GCF_002869765.1). NCBI lineage: Bacteria > Thermotogati > Deinococcota > Deinococci > Deinococcales > Deinococcaceae > Deinococcus > Deinococcus planocerae. Next base: position 25,406 of record NZ_PNOR01000031.1, read on the forward strand.
GCCGCTTTCACGCGGAGTAGTGTAACGCAGCCCCGCCCCCCCTGCCCGCCGCCAGGCATGGCCGGGGCAGGCGGGGACCGGACGGCGCGCCCCTGGGGACTGGGCGCGCCGCGCGTCACATCCAGTCTTTGAAGACGTTGCGCAGCCGGTCCATCAGGCCCGCGCCCTCCTTGGGCTTGGCCTTCTCGGCCTTCTCCTTCTTGGGCGGCGCCGGGGTGATCACCGTCGTGGAGACCACCTCGCCCCCGCCCTTCGCGGCGCTCGGCGGGGTGGGAGGCGTGGGCGCCGCCTGCTTGGGCTCCTCCTGGAAGACGGAGGTCGGCACCTTGCCGTCCTGCCCGATCCCGTACAGCACCAACCCGACCCCCGCCGAGTGCGCCGGGCCGCTCACGATGTCGGTCAGTCCGCCGATGCCGCGCGGGCGTCCGAGCCGCACGGGCAGCCGGAAGCGGTCGCGGGCGAGTTCGGTCGTGCCCCGCAGCAGGCTCGCCCCGCCCGTGAGCACCACCCCCTGCGCCACGAGTTCCACCGGTCCGAGCGCTTGGTCGATCTCGTCGCGGACCATGCCGAAAATCTCGGCGAGGCGCGGCTTGATGATCCTCGACAGCTCAAAGGCGCTGATCGCGTGGGTGCCCCCCGTGGAGGTGGTGATCTCCAGCGTCAGGTCGGGGTCGGCGAGTTCGGGGATGGCGGCCCCGTACTTGCGCTTGACGTTCTCGGCCTCCTCGGTGGGCAGCTTGAGGATCTGCGCGAGGTCGGCGGTCACGTGCTCGCCCCCGATGGGGATACACGACGAGTGGGCGAGGTTGCCCCGCTTGAAGACGCTCACGTCGGTCGTGCCGCCGCCGAGGTCGATCACGATGACCGTGTTCGCCTGCTCGGCGGCCTCCAGGGTGGCGAGGCCCGAGGCGAGGGCCTGAAGGACGAAGCCCTCGACCCGGACCCCCGCCTCCTGCACGCAGCGCCGCAGGTTCAGGAGCGGCCCGGCGGTCCCGGCGACGATGTGCACGTCCACCTCCAGCCGCACGCCGTGCATCCCGACCGGGCTCTTGATGCCCTCCTGGCCGTCCACGACGTACTCCTGCGGCAGGGTGTGCAGGATTTCGAGGTTGGGGTCGAGCGGCACCGCGCGGGCGTTCTCGATGGCGCGGTCCACGTCGGCCTGGGTGATCTCCTGGTTGCGGCGGATGGCGGCGAGGCCGTGGCTGGTGATCGCCTTGGCGTGGTTCCCGGCGACGGAGACGAAGACGCTCCCCACCCGCACGCCGCTGACCCGCTCGGCGATCTGCACCGACTGGCGGATGGCGTGGGTGGCCCGCTCGAGGTTGACGACCGCGCCGCGCTTCATGCCCTCGCTCGCGACCGTCCCCTCGCCGATGATGTCCACGGTCCCGTTCGGGGCGACCTCGCCGATGACTGTGGTGATTTTGGTGGTGCCGATGTCCAGCCCCACGATGATCGGGTTGTCCTTCATTTCTGGACGCTCACCCCCCAGGGATAGATGTGGATTCGCTTGCCGGGAAACTGGGTCAGGGCCCCGGCGTAGTTGAGCAGAGTGTCGAGGTCGCCGCTCCACACCGTTCCGCCCGCGGTTTTGGCCGTGACGCCGGACGGCGTGTATGCAACCGACTGAACATTGTAACGCCCAAGTGACCGGGCGACGAACAGGGCGTCCTCCAGCCGGTCGGGCCCCCACCCCCCCAGCAGGGGAAGCCGCGCGACGTTCCCGGCCCCGGGCAGCACCGTCCCGTCCTCGGCCACCGCCAAGACCTCCCCGTCCGGCCTGCGCCAGCGGGCGAAGGGCACGCGCTCGGTGACCGAAATCGCCACGGTGTCCGGGAAGCGCCGGGTGACCTGCGCCGATTGCACCCAGGGACTCTCCTCCAGGCCCCGCGCCCGCCACGCCCCGTAGTACGCCCAGGAGAAGCCGGGCGTCAGACCCGCGAGGTCCCGCACCCGGGCCTCGCTCAGCCGCGCGTGGCCGCTGACCGTCACCGTGCGGACGGGGAGGCCGAACCACAGCCCGACGAGGGCGCCCACCACCAGCACGAGGGCGAGGCTGGCCCACAGCCGTCGGCGGCGCCGGGCCCGCTCGCGCGTCCCGAAGGCGGAGGCGGCCTCTGCGGCGGCGGGCGGAGCGGCGGGTTCCGGCGCGGGGCCTGGGGACACCCGGCGGTTGAGGGGGCGGGGTTCGGAGTCGATCACGGTCCTATCCTGCCACCGCCCGGGTCCCGTGGTGCCCGGGTGGCCGGGTTCACCCCCGCTCCGGCCACAGTTCGTACTCCAGTTCCAGCGCCGCGTCCACCCGCTCGCGGATGACGCCCAGCAGCGCGTGGACGTCGGCGCTGCTCGCTCCCCCCAGGTTCACGATGAAATTGGCGTGTTCGGGCGCGATCATCGCGTTGCCGATCCGCTCTCCCTTGAGCCCCGCCTCGTCGATGAGCTTGCCCGCCGAAACGCCGCCCGGATTCTTGAAGGCGCAGCCCGGCGTTCTCATCTTGGGCTGGCCCTTGCGCGCGGAGTCGGCGAACTCCATCTTCGCCAGCACCTCGTCCGGTGTGCTCCGGCGCAGCCTCAGGCGCACCCGCGTCACGATGTGATTTCTCGGAATGCCGCTCGCCCGGTAGCCCCAGTCGAGGTCGTCGGGGGTGACCCGCCGCGTGCCCCCCGGCGTCACGATCTCCAGCGTGTGCAGCCCGTCGAAGGTCTCGCCGTAGCGGGTGCCCGCGTTCATCCACACGGCGCCGCCGACCTGTGCCGGGATGCCGACGGTGCCCTCCAGGTTGGAAAGGCCGAGTTTCTGGAGTTTGCGGATCAGGCCGGGCAGGGGGACACCGCCGCCGACCCAGCCCGTGACGACGGTTTCCCCCTTGCTCAACTCGGGGTCGGGCGTCAGGTCACTCTCGGCGAAGGGACCCGTCAGGCGGATGACCCGCTCGGGTACGCCCTCGTCCGCGACCACGAGGTTGCTGCCGCCACCCAGGATGCGGTAGGGGGCCTCCATCGCCTCGGCGAGTTGGGCGTGATCCGAGACGAACCACACCTCGGCCTCGCCGCCCACCCCCAGGGTCGTGAAGCGCGCGAGGGGCAACCTCTCGACGCGGGCGCCCGTGCGGCTGGGCCGGGTGAGCGTCACGCCCCCACCCCCGCGAGTTCGCGCGAGAGCTTCCACACGTCCCCGGCGCCCATCGTCACGATGATGTCGCCGCCCGAGGCCGTCTCACGCAGGTAGCGCACGACCTCGGCCCGGTCGGGGAGGTAGCGCACGCCCCCGTGCCCGCCCCGCGCCATCCGCTCGCTGACGAGGGTGGCGTGGATGCCGGGGATGGGGGATTCGGACGCCGCCGCGATGTCGAGGATGAGCACCTCGTCGGCGTCCATCAGCGCGTCGGCGAGGCGGGGCCACGACTGCTGGGTGCGCAGGTAGCGGTGGGGCTGGAAGACCACCCGCACCCGCCGCCCGGTCTGCCTTGCGGCCTGCACCGCCGCCGCGACCTTGGTGGCGTTGTGGGCGTAGTCGTCGATCACCAGCGCCCCGTTGAGCTGCCCGATCCGCTGCCAGCGCCGCCCCGGGCCCCGGAAGGCCGCGAGCGCCGCCGCCGCCTTGCCGAAGTCGCCCCCGTACAGGTGGGTGACGCTCAAGGCGGCGAGGGCGTTGAGGACGTTGTGCGTGCCGGGCAGCGATACCCGGCCCTCACCCAGCACCTCGCCTCTGTGCTCCACGGTGAAGGTCGTCCCCTCCGGGTCGGGTCGGAGATTCACGGCCCGGTAGTCCGCGCCCTCTGCCTGCCCGTAGCTCAGCCGCTCGCCTGCCCCGGCGCACAGCCCCTCCAGCCCCGGCCAGTCGGCGCAGGAGAGCACCCGCCGCGCGTGCCCCACGAAGTGGGCGAAGGCGGCGTGCTGCTCCTCGACCGTCTCCCAGTAGGTCGCCTGGTTGCCGCCCACGTGGTCGTCCTCGGCGTTGGTGAAGACGGCGGTCTCGCAGGCGAGGTCCCCGAACGAGCGGTCGGACTCGTCCACCTCGGCGACGAAGGGCCCGGCACCCACGCGCGCGTTGCTGCCGAACTCGGGCACGATGCCGCCCACGAAGGCCGCCGGGTCGAGCCCCGCCCCCTGCATGGCGACGGCGATCATGGAGGTCGTGGTGGTCTTGCCGTGGGTGCCGACCACGCCGACCGACGGCCCCGCCCGCAGCAGTTCGTCCAGCAGGCTCATGCGGGGCCGCACCTCCCCCCCCGCCTCCCTTGCGGCCACGAGTTCGGGGTGGTCCTTGGGCACCGCCTCCGACGCGATGAGGACGTCTACCCCGCCCACGTGCGCCGCGTCGTGCCCAACCGCGACCGGGATGCCCTCCCGCTCCAGTTGCTCGGTGAGTTCGGAGGAGGCCACGTCGCACCCGCTGACCCGCACGCCGCGCGCCGAGAGAAGCCGCGCGAAGGCGCTCACGCCGATGCCGCCGATGCCCATCAGGTGGTAGTGGAGTGGACGGGAGGAGGGGGAGGGCTGGGCCGGGGCCGCGGTGGAGGGGGGAGGGGAGGGGTCAGTCATGGTGAAGGTCCGGGGCGCGTGCATCACGGAAAAGCAAAACCACTCAACCAGCTTTTCAACGCAAATGCTGTTCCACGAGGTCCGCGAAGCGTCCCGCCGCGCCCGCCGGGGAGCGCGAGAGGGCCGCCTCCCGCATCGCGGCGCGCCTGAGAGGCGAGGCACACTCTAGCACCGCACTGCCCAGCGCCTCCTCCACCCTCGCTTGCTCGACCACCCGTCCCGCCCCCGCCTCCTGCACGCTTCTCGCGTTGTGAAGTTGGTGGTTCTCCGCCGACTCGGGCAGCGGCACCATCACGAGCGGCACCCCGTGGAAGGCCGCCTCCGCGAGCGTTCCCGTCCCCGCCCGCGTGATCGCCAGGTCCGCCGCCGACCACGCCGCCACCGCGTCCACGAAACCGACGGGTTGATACCACGGCAGGTCGCGCACCCGCGGCACCACGTCGGAAAGCCAGCGCGGGCCGGTGGAGTGGATCACCTGCACGGCGTTCCCCTCGGGCAGCAACCCCTCCACCCCCAGGACGTGCCGCAGGGTGTCGGGCACCGCGCCGTTGAGCGCCAGCGACCCCTGCGAGCCGCCCATCACGAGGATGGTGAGCGGCCCCTCCTGCAACCCCAGCCGCGCCAACGCCTCCGGGCGGGACAGCCGTTCCTCCCGCACGGGCATTCCGACGAGGGTGGCCTTGCGCTCGGAGAGGCCGATCACGCGCGGGTAGGCCGTCCCCACCGCCCGTGCCCGCCCCGCCGCGAGCCGCTGGGTCAGGCCCAGCCGGGCGTTCTGTTCGTGGAGGACGGTGGGGAGGCCCAGACTCTGCGCCCCCAGCACGCCGGGCAGGCTGGCGAAGCCGCCGAAACCGACGACGGCGCCGGGACGCTTCTCCCGCAGGAACGACCGCGCCTCCCCCAGCCCCCGCGCGGCCCGCAGGAGTTCGCGGGGGTCGGGGCGGCCCTGCCCGCTGCGGGCGAGCTTACCAGCGTCCACCCCCTGAAAGGCGAGGCCCTGCTCGCGCGCCACCCGCTCCTCCATCCCGCCCCGCTGCCCGAGGATCCATGCCTCGTGCCCGCGCCCCATCAGCTCGCGCGCGGTGGCGACCGCCGGGTAGATGTGGCCCCCTGTGCCTCCCGTTGCCATGACGACCAGACTCATCCGGGGGAGTGTAGAGCCTCGGGGAGTGGAGGGTGGGAGGTGGTCGATGGGGTGCCGAGGCCCTGCCCGGATCACCGGGCGAACATGGCGGGGCGGTTCGGTGCAGTCGGTCATCAACGCCTCGGCCACGATCAACTCCCCCGAGTGCTTGGGACCGACCTGCCTCCCGTGCCCGGCCTCCCGCTCCAGAACCGCCTGAGCCGCAGAAAAAGCCGTCAGCAGGATGCTGACGGCTGATCGCTAAGGGCTGACCGCCTCAGTCAAACAAATCCCCCAGCGCCCGCCCGACGCCCCCGCCGCCGTGGCTCTCGTCGCCGCCCAGGCCCGCCTCGAACTCCTCGTAGGGCTGCACGACCACGAAGCCGTCGCCCTGGAAAACCATCTGGTACGTCTCGCCGCCCCCGCGCCCGAAGATGCTCTTGAGCGAGGCGTCCATTCGCAACTGGGGCTGGAGGTTGCCGCTCCAGGCGACGGTGGCGTTGGGGTCGGTGAAGATCGGCTCATTGTTCGTCACCCGCAGGGTCAGCGGCTTGCCGTGGCTGAGGATGGCGACGAGGCCGCTTCCCTGGAGCCGCACGCTGAAGAGCCCGCCCGCCGCCATGCCCGCCGCCCGGCGCTGCATGGTGATGTCGTAGTTCACGGAGTCCTCGAAGGCGAGGAGGTCGTTGCCGTTCACGTTCAGGCTGTCGCCCGCGAGCCGGAGGACCGTGATCTCCTTGCCCTGGTCGGCGAGGTAGGCGACGCCGCGGCCCTCGATCTTGGCGAGGGGGCTCATCTCCTGACTCACCGCGCGCTTGAAGGCCTTCATCAGCCCGCCCTCCAGGGTGCCCTCGCGCTTGAAGGAGAGGTTGCCCTTGTAGGCCACCATCGCGCCGAGCTTGCTCCAGATGCGCCCCTGGACCTTGACCTCGAGCATCTTGCTCGACTCCAGCTCGAACACCTCGCCGGGATTGTCGCGCTCGGCGGTCTGGGCGAGAAAGTCGCGGAGGCTGTAACTGCCGTCGGAATTCGTCATGCCCTCAAGGTACGGCAGGAACGCGGGCCGGGTTCCCGTCGGCCCTCAGCCCACCACCTCCCCGATCCGGCGCAGCACCTCCTCGATCTGCTCCAGGCCCGTCGCGTAACTCAGACGCACCTGCCCCGGCGCGGCGAAGTCGGTGCCCGGCACCACGGCGACCCGCGCCTCGTCGAGCAGGATGCGGGCGGCCTCCAACTCGTCCGGGTGGAGGCGGGTGGTGTCCGCCATCACGTAGAAGGCGCCCTGAGGGGTGGGGGTCGGCAGGCCCAGCTCGTTGAGCCCCGCCACGATCCGGTCCCGCCGCTCACGGTAAGCCTGCCGGGCCATCTCGATGAAGCGCGCCGTCTCCTCGTATTCGGTCAGCGCGGCGAGGGCGGCGTACTGGGAGACGCTGCTCGCGTTGCTGGTGCTCTGCGACTGGAAGGCGTTCATGGCCGTGATGACGCCCTTCGGCCCGCCCGCGTACCCGATGCGCCAGCCCGTCATCGCGTACGCCTTGCTCGCCCCGTTCACGGTCAGCGTGTGCTCCGGCGCGTACCGCCCGATGCTGACCTGCTCGGCGTCGTACACCAGGTGCTCGTACATCTCGTCGGTCACGATCACGAGGTCGTGTTTCTGCGCGATCCGGGCGACCGCCTCCAGCACGTCGGGGGGGAAGACCGCGCCCGTCGGGTTGCCGGGGCTGTTCAGCACGATCATGCGGGTGCGGGGCGTCACGCGCGCCTCCACCTCCCCCGGGTCGAGCACGAAGCCCGACTCCGGCGTGGTGGGCACGGCCACGGGCACGGCGCCCGTCAGTGCCACCATCTCCGGGTAGCTCACCCAGTAGGGCGCGGGGATCAGCACCTCGTCCCCGGGGCCCAGCAGCGCGAAAAAGGCGTTGAAGAGGGCCTGCTTGCCCCCGCTCGTGACGGTCACGGCGTCGGGGGCATGGGTCAGGCCGTTCTCCCGGGCGAACTTCGCGCTGATCGCCTCGCGCAGTTCGGCCACCCCGCTCACGGCGGTGTACTTCGTCTTCCCCTCCTCGATGGCCCGCACGGCGGCGGCCTTGACGTGGGGCGGCGTGTCGAAGTCGGGCTCGCCCACGCTCATGCTAATCACGTCCACGCCCGAGCGGCGCAACTCCAGCGCCCGGGACGAGACCGCCACCGTGGAGGAGGGCTTGAGGCTCAGGGCCCGCTGGGAGAGCCGGAAGGGGGAGGAGGTCATGGGGTGAGGGTACAGGGGGCGCGGCGCACCGGGGAGCGTGTGGGCTAGCCGTACTGCGGACAGCGTGAAGAGGTCTTCGAGCCCTGCGGCTCCCAAACCTCCATCTCGGTCCTTGCTATCCTCGGCTGTAAGGAGAGCCCACGTGGCAAGGACGACGCTAACCAGTAAGGGGCAGATCACTGTTCCGCGGTAGGTTCGGACGGCCCTGGGGTTGGAACAGGGGGATCAGCTCGTCATCGAGGCGACGGAGGACGGCTTTCACGCCCGCGTCATCCGCAGACCGCGTGCTGTGTCCCTCCAGGGCATTCTGCGCAGCGCCGTTCCGTATGAAGGTGAAGAAGCGGAACGCTCTGCCGTCGCCGAAGCACTTGTCCGGAAGCACCGCCCCCGCTGATGCCCACCTCGAGTGCCCCGGTGCCTGCCGCCCTGCTCGACGCCAACATCCTGCTGCGGTATCTGACGGGGCAACCCAAGCCCCTTGCCGACCGGGCCCGAATGTTGTTTGAGCGGGCCGAGCGCGGAGAAGTGCGCCTGGTCCTGACCCCGTTGATCGTCGCGGAGTGCGTGTGGGTGCTGAAGTCTTTCTACAAGCCTCCCCTCCCGGCCCTCGCCAGCGCCTTGCAACAGGTCATGGCGTTGGGTGGAGTGACGACGGAGCGAAGAGGGCGCAGTCAGCGCTGCCCTGACCAGCATGGCGCTCCACAACGTCGATTTCGCCGACGCCTATCTGGCCGAACTCGCGCGGCGTGAGGGCCTGAGCGTGGCGACCTTCGACCTTGATTTCAGTCGCCTGGGCGTGCCGCTCCTGACGACCTGAGGGGAGCCGCAGGACAGGGCAGCACGCGGCGACAAATAGAGTGAGGGGGCAAGCCGTCTGGCCGCCCCCCTCTTCCATTTCTGTGCCCCTCAATGCAGCAGCCCGATGCTGCGCGCGCGGCTCACCGCTTCCGTGCGGTCGCGGGCCTCCAGCTTGGCGTACAGGCGGGCAAGGTGGTCTTTGATGGTGTCGGGGCTGACGCGCAGGTTCTTGGCGATCTCCTTGTTGCTGTAGCCCTGGGCGAGGAGCGGCAGCACGTCCGACTCGCGGGGGGTCAGGCGCGGCACGTCCACGTGGGGGAGGCGGTCGACCTCCGGGTGGGCCACGATGTCGCGCAGTTGCCGGGCGAGGCTCTCGGGGTCGGACTCCTTGCTGACGTAGCCGCGGGCCCCGGCGGCGCGGGCGGCCTGCACGATGGCGGGCTCGGCGAAGGTGGTGATCAGGACGCTGACGACGCCGGGGTTGGTCTGGCGCAAGCGGTCGCAGACCTCGATGCCGGTCATGCCGGGCATCTTCACGTCGAGCAGCGCGGCGTCGGGCTGCCACGTGCGGCAGGCCTCCAGCGCGCGCAGGCCGTCGGCGGCTTCGGCCACCACGTCGAAGCCTTGGTGCAGCAGCGCGTACTTCAGGCCCATGCGGAACAGGGGGTGGTCATCGGCAATCACGAGTCTCATGGCGTTACCTCCGGCAGGTGCAGGGTGAGGATCGAGTGGACGGCGGCGGACACGTCGTGACCGGAGGGGTCACGCTCGGGGAGGTCTGGGGAATCGGGTGAAGGGGAGGGGGACACGCGGTCGTAGGCGAGCGAGCCCCCGTGCGCCTCCGCCACCCGCCGGGCGATGAACAGGCCCAGCCCGGCGGTTCCGGCGGTGTACTGCTGCCCGGCGATGGTGACGGGCTGCGCGTTGAAGGGCTGCGCGAGTTCGGTCAGGGGGGCGCCCAGGCCGGGGCCGTCGTCGCGGACCTCGACCCCGGCGGGAGTGACGGCGAGTTCGACCCGGGAGCGGGCGTAGCGCAGGGCGTTGTCGGCGAGGTTGGTGACGGCGCGTTCCAGGGCCGCCGGGTCGGCGTGGGCGGTGCCCGTCCCGCTGACGGTGAGGCCCACGCCGCGCCCCTGCGCCCGGCTCAGCAGGCGGCGGGCCACCCCGTCGAGCAGGGGGCGCAGCTCGGTGGGCCGGGCCTGCACCCGCACGTCCTCGCGTTCATAGCGGTGCGCGTCCGCCATCTGCCCGACGAGGGCGAGGAGCCGCGCGTTCTCGGCGAGGAGGTGCTCCCCCACCTCACGCCGCTCGGCGTCGGGAAGGGGGTGCTCGGTGAGCGTGCGGGTGAGGTGCCCGGTGGCGATCAGGGGCGTCTTGAGGTCGTGGACGAGGGTCGCCATGAACGCGCCCCGGCGGTCGCGCTCGGTGCCCAGCCGCTCCAGCAGCTCCGCGAAGGCGCCCCGCAGCGCCCGGATCTCGGCGGGGTCGTCCCCGCGGGGCTGCGAGAAGTCGCCCCGCTGCACCTCCGCCTCCAGGCGGCTCAGCGGGCGCAGCAGGGCGCCGCTCAGGATGTAGCCCACCAGCCCGCACGGGGCGGCGACGAGCCCCATCCAGGCGAGCAGGGTGCCAGGCGGCAGGTCGGGCCGCGCGCCCAGGGTGAGCACCAGGTTCGGCAAGAACGCCAGCAGGAAGATCACCAGCGTGAACTGCGCGCGCAGGGTGCCCTGGGACCGCGCGGGGGCGGTGAGGGGGATCCTTGCGGAAAGCTCTCCTGGGCTCACGTCCCGGAGTGTAGGGAGTGAACTCTGACAGAACCCTCACGGACGGGGTGGTCAGGTGCCCGCCTGTCAACCCCCTCCACCCTCTGCCCCTGACGGGGGTAAAGGGCCCAGGCAAACAAGCAAGGACGCGGCTCGGGGGGTGGGCCGCGTCCTTGCTGGCTTACCGTGTCAGCGGCCCAGACGCCGCAGCAGCAGCACCAGCCCCACCCCCGCCAGGGCGTACGCCAGCAGCCTTCCGCGCGAGTCCGGGGCCGACGACGTGCCGCTCGGGCGGGTGATCGGCACCGGGTGGTCGAGGTACCAGCCGCGCACGGGGCGCACCGCCTCGTCGAAGTTGCGGGCGAGGCGGTGGAGTTCGATGGCCATCTCCGGCCCGGACATGGGGTGCCCGTGCCCGGTCGCGGCGAGGTCGGGGTCGAGGTTCGCGAGAAGTCGCACCGAGTCGCGCGCCGCGTCCCAGTTGGGCGTGTAGTACGCGGGTGGGCCGTGGACGAGGGTGGGCCTCGACGCCAGCGCCCCCGTCACCGTCTCCTGCTTGGTCGTCACGAAGGCGTCGCCCACGATCAGCGCGCGGTCCTCGTCCCGCCACAGCGACACGTGCCCGGTCGTGTGCCCCGGCGTGTGCAGCCAGCGCCAGCCGGGGAGATTCGGCACCGAGCCGTTTTCCGGCAGCGCCTGAACGTGGGGCCGGAAGTCGAAGGGACCGGGCACGAAGGCGGGCGAGAGCGCACTCATCACCCCGCCCACCGTGGGGTCGGGAAAGGGGTAGGGGTGCTCGCCCGTGACATAGGGCAGCTCCAGCGGGTGGGCGTACACCGGCACCGGCCATTCGCGCAGCAGCTCGTGCAGCGCCCCGATGTGGTCGAGGTGCCCGTGGGTCAGGATGATCGCCTCCGGCGCCCGCCCCCCGTGGTGCCGCTGCGCCGCAGCCTTGATCAGCCCGGCAGTGCCCACCATGCCCGCGTCCACAAGCACCCACGGCTCGCCCGGCTGGCCCAGCAGGTAGACGTTGACCATCGGCAGCCGCACCCGCACCACGTTCGGGCGCAGGGCCTGCGTGCCGCCGAAGGTCGAGACGGCGGGAGCGGGGGGGTGGGTGGCGTCGAGGGCGGGAGACTGAGTCATGGGGGCGCGTCCTTTCGGCGAGAGGAGGGAAGGAGGACTTGCCCACACGCTAGGGACTCCGGCGTGTCGGTAGGCGGCAGCGGGACTTAGGGAGACTTAACGCCCATGTGGCAGAGGACCGGAGTCTGCCGCGTCTCTCCCGACATTCCCCGGCGGGGTGCCGACCGGATCCCACGGGGGCGGCTGTCGAAAACCTCGCGGCGCGCTCCGGAAGATGAAGCTAGCCTTAAGGTGTCCGGGAACAATCCACGTCACCTCACCCGCAAGGAGCCTCCCCATGCGCCGTGCATTCATCCTGCCTGCCGTCTTCTGCCTCACCGCCGCGCTCGCCGCCTGCGGGTCGGCGCCGACCGCCCACCCCACCGTCAGTCCAGACGCCACGGCCCGGACGCCCGCTCAGGGGACCGTCACGCCGTATTACATCTTCGCGGAAACTTCCCAGGCGCGCCTCGTTTCGGGCAGCGCGGTGGTGGAGCAGGGCGGAGCACGGGTGCCCGATGGCCGCCTCTACCTGCAAGACCGGGCGACAGGAAGCCTCCGCCTGCTCACGACGCCCGCGCGGTTCGGCGAAGGGTTCTACGCGGACGGCGGCGCGTTGTCGCCCGACGGTCGCACCGCCTACACGGTCGTCAACGCGGGTGGAGACTGGGCGCTGTACGCCATCGACACGGGGAGCGGGGCAGCGGCGCCCGTCCTGAGCCGTCAAACGGCTCTCGAACATGGGCTGACCGAGGCCGAGGGCAAGACGCTGGTGGTCTCGCCCGACGGTCGCCAGCTCGCCTTTCGCGGCTACACCATCCGCTACGACGAACAGGCGGGGACCACCACCCACACCAACGCGCTCTACCTCGTGGACCTTCCGGGGGGCGTGGGGGCGCAGGGCGCGGGCACCTCTCTCGTCCGGGTCGCCATCCGGGGCACGGGCGGCCTTCCCGCGCCGGGCTTCGACGCGCAGGGGCGCCTCGTGGAGACGCCCGAACGCCCCACCCGCCTGTCCGAAGCCGCCCGGGGGCAACTCCAGGCGCAGGACCTCGGCGTCGTGGGGCGTCTTCCGGTCGCCGGGACCGTGGCACTCAGCCAGTCGTTCCACGGCTCGGGGTACGCGGGCGGGAGTTCCTGGGGCCTGGGTCTGGACCTCGCCCCCCGCCCGCTGGGCACGACGATGGCGGCGCGCTCCATCGCCAGCGGGGTGGTGAAAAACGTCTACTCCAGTGGCTGCGGCGTGTACGTGGTCGTCGATCACACCACGACGACCGCCGACACGTACTACTGCCACCTCGTCACCGGCAGCCCGGCGGGCTACGGCATGGCCGCCGGGAAGGCGCTGTACGAGGGCCAGCCCCTCGGGACGGTCGGCAACACGGGCGTCTCGACCGGCGTTCACCTGCACCTGGCGCTCATCCAGGGGGACGTGTTCGGGCTGCGCGGGCGCGACCCCACCCGGACCGGGTGCACCATCGCGGGCGGCAACTGGACGGTAGGCCGCGAGTACCAGTACCTCGCCGATCCCTGCTGAGAGGCACACCGGGAGGCAGGCCGTCCGCTTCCCGTGACGGCGGGCACGCGATCAGTCGGTCGTCACTCCTCACGTCTATGGTGGAGTCGAAGCCCCATGTCCATGAAGTCCATCTTTGTCGCTGCCCTTCTCGGCCTCACCGCCGGTCAAACCCTCGCCTTCACCTCTGCCTGGCGGGAACCCGCCCGTTTCGGGCCGGTGGACAGCCGCGTTCCCGACCTCCACGAGCAGCGCGTGTTCGCACAGGCGTACTGCACGGCCCGGTCACAGGCCACCTGCACGCCTCGCACGGTCGGTTCCCTGGTGTTCTACGACGGGCTGGTCTCCACCGGGATCGTGTACGGCAGCTTCACGGCGGCGAACGCCCGCGAGGCCCTCGTCACCCAGTGCGCCGCCGAGAGTGACCGTTGCGAGAGCGTGACCCTCTTTCGCCGCCTCGGCGACCGCTGGAACGTGGTTCACCGATCCTCCGGCATCACGCCGCGCGACTGCCTGAAGTTCCGCGGCCCGGGCGGACGGGACGTGCTCGCCTGCCGGGGCAACACGGTCTTCCTGCCCGGCCCCGGCCTGAGCCTCGATCTCGTCGCGGTGGGCGGGAAGCAGACATACACCAAGCCTCTCCTGCCGACGCGGAACCTCAGTTGCCAGGGGGCCCAGAATCCAGTGGACTTCGCGCGGCTGGGGGACTGGGCGCGGCGGGACGTGGACGGCGACGGACGCGCGGACCTCACCGTGGGGCTCCGGCAGTTTCAATTGACGTTCGCCGACGAGGAGGCGTGCCGGGCCTTCGACGCCCAGAGCGTGCAGGAGAAAACCACGTCGCTCACCTGGTTCACGCGGGGCGGCACGCTGGTGCCGGGTGAGGCTGCACGACGGGCGTTCAGCGACTTGAAATAGGCTTCTGCGCCGCATTCCTTCCCGGTTGGAAGAACTTGCAGATGGTGGCGGGCTGATCCTCCCCGCCGTCCCTCCAAAACGAAGCGGCCCCGGCACACGCCAGGGCCCCCTCCTTCACTCCTCCGTGCTCAGCACCGCCAGAAACGCCTCCTGCGGCACCTCCACCGTGCCGATCTGCTTCATGCGGGCGCGGCCCTTCTTCTGCTTTTCCAGCAGCTTCTTCTTGCGGGAGATGTCGCCGCCGTAACACTTGGCGAGCACGTCCTTGCGGTAGGCCTTCACCGTCGCGCGGGCGATGATCTTGCCGCCGATGGTCGCCTGCACGGGCACCGGGAACATCTGCCTCGGGATCACCTCCGCCATCTTGTCCACGATCTTGCGCCCCAGCGAATACGCCTTGTCCTCGTGGACGATGACGGCGAGCGCGTCCACCACCTCGTTGTTCACCAGAATGTCCACCTTGCGCAGCTCGCCCTCGCGGTAGCCGATCTGCTCGTAGTCCATGCTGGCGTAGCCGCGCGAGATGGACTTGAGGCGGTCGTGGAAGTCGTAGAGGATTTCGGCGAAAGGCACCTCGTAGATCAGCTCCACCCGCTTGCCGACGTAGTTCATGGTGACCATCGAGCCCCGGCGTTCCTGGAGAAGCTGCATCACCGGGCCGACGTACTCCTCGGGGAGCATCACCGAGAGCTTGATGTACGGCTCCTCGACGGTGGTGATCCGGTCGCGGGTGGGGAACTCGGCGGGGTTCTGCGTCTCGAAGACGGTGCCGTTCGTCAGCGTCACCCGGTACACCACGGCGGGCGCGGTGGCGATCAGGTCGAGGTCGTACTCGCGCTCCAGCCGCTCCTGGATGATCTCGGCGTGCAGCAGGCCCAGGAAGCCGCAGCGGAACCCGAAGCCCAGCGCCTCCGACGTTTCGGGCTCGAAGTTGAAGGCCGCGTCGTTGAGCTTGAGCTTTTCGAGCGCCTCGCGGAGCCGCCGGTAGTCCTCGGTGTCGGTGGGGTACAGGCCCGAGAAGACGACCGGCTGGGCGGGCTTGAAGCCGGGGAAGGGCTCGGGGGTGGGGCGGTCCTTTTGCGTCACCGTGTCGCCCACCTGCGCGTCGTGGATGTCCTTGATGCCCGCCGCGACCCAGCCGACCGCGCCCGCCGGGAGCGACTCGCCGACCACCAGCCCCGGCGTGAAGGTGCCCACCTTGTCCACGTCGAAGGTCTTGCCCGAGTTGACGAGCATGATGGGCTGCTTCGGAGCGAGGGTCCCCTCCAGCACCCGCACGAAGAGGATCACGCCCTGGTAGGCGTCGTAGAAGGAGTCGAAGATCAGGGCCTTGAGGGGGGCCGCCGGATCGCCGGGAGGAGCTGGGATGCGCTCGACAATCGCCTCCAGAATCTCGTCCACGCCCTGCCCGGTCTTGCCCGAGGCGAACACGGCGTCCTCCGCGGGAATCCCGATCACGTCCTCCAGTTCCTTCGCCGCGCCTTCCGGGTCGGCGGCGGGGAGGTCGATCTTGTTGACGACGGGGACGATCTCCAGGTTGTTGTCGATGGCGAGGTAGGCGTTGACGATGGTCTGCGCCTCCACCCCCTGCGAGGCGTCCACGAGCAGGAGCACGCCCTCGCACGCGGCCAGCGAGCGGGAGACCTCGTAGTTGAAGTCCACGTGGCCGGGCGTGTCGATCAGGTTGAAGGTATAGTCCTCGCCGTCCGCGCGTTTGTAGGTGAGCCGCACCGGGGTGGATTTGATGGTGATGCCGCGCTCGCGCTCCAGTTCGAGCGTGTCGAGCGTCTGGTCGCGCTTGTCGCGCTCGCCCATCGCGCCCAGCCGCTCCAGGATGCGGTCGGCGAGCGTGGACTTGCCGTGGTCCACGTGGGCGATGATGGAGAAGTTCCGAACGTTCACAAAGAGCAGTGTAGCGGGGGGCGAAAGGGGCAAATAGGACGCGCCCCGGCGGGGGAGTTCTACAGTTCACCCATGACCCGCCCTCCCCGCTCCCTCGGCTACCAGACCGACCTTGCCCTCCTGCGCCTGGAGGGGGCGCAAGTTGAGGAGGCAGACGGCTACAGCGTCGTTCGCACGCCCGGAAACCCGACCTTCTGGTGGGGGAACTTCCTGCTGCTGGACGCTCTGCCCCAGCCCGGCAGCCTGGAAACGTGGCTCACTCGTTTTCGGGAGGCACACCTGCACGCTGATCACGTGACCTTCGGCGTGGACACGACCGACGGAGTGCTGGACGACCGCGCCGCCTCCGAGTTCGTAGCGGCGGGCTTCACCACGTTTCGCAACACCGTCCTGACCGCCTCGCAGACCGCGCTGCACCGCCCCCTGCCGCCCGGCGTGACCCTCCGCCCCCTCGACTCGGAGGCCGACTGGGAGGCCGCGCTCGACCTGCGCCTCGCCGTGAACGCCGCCGACTCGCAGGCGCACGAGGAGGTGGGCTACCGGGTCTTCGCCGCCCGCAAACTCGCCGCCCTGCGCTCTGCCGGAGAAGCCGGGCACGGGGCCTACTTCGGGGCGTTCGAGGATGGCCGGATGCTCGCGGGCCTCGGCGTGTACGACGCGGGGCGGGGAGTCGCCCGCTATCAGAACGTCGAGACGCACCCGGAGGCGCGGAGCCGGGGGCTGGCCGGGAATCTCGTCCACCGCGCGGGGGAGTGGGCGTGGGACCACCTCGGTGCCCGGACCCTCGTGATCGTCGCGGACCCCGAGTATCACGCGCAGCGGCTCTACGAGCGGGTGGGCTTTCGACCGGCGCAGGTGCAGCTCGGCCTGGAACGTTCACCTGCCCAGCGATAAAAGCCCGCCCCCGGGTGGAGGCGGGGTGGGGAGGGCCGACCTTACTTGCCTTCTTCGAGCGCGGCGGCGTGGTAGCGGTTGGCGAGAATGAAGAAGGTGGGCGCCCACAACCCCACGAAGATGCCGAAGCGTTCGCCGTGGGAGCGTTCCTCGTGGGAGTTACCCTGCCCGCCCTGGGTGAACCAGATGACGATGGACCCCAGGATCGAGGCGAGTCCGGCGAGGGTGAGCAGGTTGGCGAGGTTGCGGTTTTGCATGGTGCGGCTCCTTTGCCAGTCACGTCCCCGGCGGGACATGCACGCGGCAGGCCCCCTGCCCGGCGCACGGCGGCCCACCCGCGTGGATGGGCCCACTGTGAAAGGCGGCGGGTCCCAACTCTGCGGGATGTGAGACAAGTCACCGTAGACCCGAGGTGGATGAAGGCCCGCTCAAGGCAGGCGGTCGCCGTCCGTGCCGGGGAGGGCCGCCTCCCCGCCCAGCCGCCGGGCGACCGGCGCGAAGCTGCGGCGGTGCTGCGGGCTCACCCCCAGCCGCTCCAGCGCGGCGCGGTGGGCGGGGGCACCGTACCCCTTGTGCCCCGCGAACCCGTAGCCGGGGTGCTCGGCGTCGAGCTCGGCCATCAGACGGTCGCGCTCCGTCTTGGCGAGGAGGCTCGCCGCCGCGACGGTGTAGCTCAGGGCGTCGGCGCGGGGCGGCCAGAGGAGGGGCAGGGGCGTGCTCAGACGCAGGTAGTCGGTGATGAGGGCCTGGGGGGGCGGGTCGAGGCGCGCGAGGGCCCGCCCGGCGGCGGCGTGCGTCGCGCCCAGGATGTTGAGCCGGTCGATCTCCTCCGGCCAGGCGTGCTCGACGGCCCAGGCGAGCGCCACCCGCCGGACGTCCGCCGCCAGGGCCGTTCGCTCATGCGCGGGAAGCTGTTTGCTGTCCCGGAACGGCAGCTCGGTCGCCCCCCCAGGCAGGATCACCGCCGCGACCGTCACCGGGCCCGCCCAGGCGCCGCGCCCGGCCTCGTCCACCCCGGCGACCCGGAAGTACCCCCGGCGCCAGTGCTCGCGCTCGAAGGACCAGTCGGGGGTGACGCTCGGGGCGGGCATGGGGGGCAGCGTAGCACCGCCCCTCCTGCCGAATGGACCGGGCCGGGTCTACTGGGCGGCGTAGCGCGTCAGGCCCGTGTAGCGCATCACCCGACCGCTGCCGGGGGCGCCGACGCCGTTCTCGGCCACGAAGGCGTCCCCGTCTGCGTTAAAGGCGATGGAGGTGGGGTAGTTCAGGCCGCTCAGCACCGTTTCCCGGTCGCCGTTCGTCCCCAGCCGGATCACCGAGCCCGCGTTGGCGACGAAGGGGTTGCCGCCTGAAGAGGCGTCGAAGCGTCCGAAGGACACCGCGTAGAGTTTGCCGTCCGGCCCGCGCTCCACGTCGGTCAGCATGGTCATCCCGGTGGCGAAGTCGCTCACCGCGCCGCCCGAGACCCTCACGACCCGCGCCGCGCCGGAGGGGAAGGGCCCGCCGCTGAGCAGCGAGACGTAGAGGCTCCCGTCATTCCCGAACGTCACCCCGGTCGGCACCGACTGCGCGCCCGTCCCCGTGAGGCCCGCGAGCGAGGCGACGAGGCTCACCGCACCCGACGCCGGATCGACCCTGAACAGGGCGTTGGCCCCCGCGTCGGCCACGTAGAGCTGGCCGTCCGGCCCCGCCGTCAGCCCGTAGGGGTGGGTGTCGATGCCGCCCTGCTCGGGGGGCACCCCGTCGGGGTTGGTGGCCGCCTCGAAGGCGAAGATGTTGGCGACCTCCTGCGACCCGCCTTCCCCGACGCGCAGCACCGCGGCCACCTTCGCGGGTCGGGGGACCGAGAAGGCGGCGTTCCAGACCCCGTTGCCGACGTAGACGTTCGATCCGATCACGGCGATCTTGCCGCCCCCCGTCGGGCCGATGCCGGGGACGTTGACCGACGGGTTGGACGCCACGACACTCTGGGTGCCGTCCGGAGCCACCCGCACCACCCGCGCCGTGTCGCCGTAGTTGGCCTGGGCCGGGCCCCCGGGCCCCACCGCCGTGAAGGTCGTGTTCCCGCCCAGGCCGTCCTCGCTGACCCACACGCTGCCGTCCCCGGCGACGTAGACCCCCTGCGGACCGTTCAGGCCGCTCGCCACCAGCCTCGGCGGCGTCTGCGCGGTGGGGGCCTGGGTACACCCCACGAGGAGTCCCCCCAGCACGAGGGCGGCGAGTGGGGAGCGGGCGGAGAACCTGCGGGCCGAAGATGAGCGCATACGAGCCTCCATTCCCTACGGCGAGCGACCACACCCGCCGAACAGGACACCAAGCCAGATCACACGCGTTGAGGGAATCTTTATCCTCCGGGCGCCCAAGGTCCATTCATTCGACGTTTAACGTCTGCTCCGAAAGGGAGGAGGACAGAGTTAAGCCCCGCCTTCGAAGCGGGGCGCCAACACCGACTTCACCCGGTCGGTTGAATTTTGAGACACCCTCAAGGTAAGGGCCGCCCGGTCAGTTCACATGGGGGTTGCGTCAGGGCGCCTTCATGGAGGTCGCCCGGGCCGGGCGGGCGGGTGGGCCTTTCTCCCCGGCCTGTGATAGACGGTGGGGCGTGACGGTGACATGGTAAGGGGGGCAGGGTGACGGGGGGCAGGCGGCAAAAGATCAGGTTCCAGCGTCCGGCGGGCGCGGGTCAGGGGGCGCCGCCCTCCCAGGCGGAAGCCGGGACGTACTTCGACGTGCGGCCCGCCCTCCTCCCGGAGCGGCTAGGCGGCCTGCACGCCCTCACCAAGCCGGGGGTGCGCGGGTGCCCCGAGGTGGACGCGGCCCAGGCGCTCCTCGCCGTGACGATGCGCAAAGGCCGGGTGCGCGGCGACGTGCTCGACCTCACGGCGATGGGCGGCCTCCTCGCGTCTTTGCCCGGCGTGACCCTGCGCGCGGTGGAGGGCTCGGCCCCGGCCCTGAGCGCGCTGCGGGCGGCGGGCCTCGACCCCCTCGCCGCCGTGCCGGGCGACGACCTGCGGGAACGCTGGCCCGAGCGGGCGAGGACGGTGGCCCTCGTGCTCGCGGGGGACCGGGGGAACGCCTATGCCCTCGCCCAGGTGTCGTGGGCGCACGCCTGCACCCCGCCGGGGGGCACCCTTTACCTCGCCGGGGACCGCGACAAGGGATTCGACCGCTACGTGCGCGCCGCGGGCAAGGCCTTCGGCACGGGAGAGACCGTCGCCCGCGACGAGGGGATGCGCGTCGCCCGCCTCGTGCGGCGGCCCGCCCCCACCCCCGCCCCGCCCGAGCCCGAGCGGTACGAGGCCTTCGGCGTGCGGGTCGTCGGCCTGCCGGGCGTCTTCAGCGCGGGGCGCCCCGACAAGGCGACCTCGATGCTCCTCGGGGCGCTCGGGGGGCTCGATCTTGCGGGCAAACGGGTGCTCGACCTGGGCTGCGGCACCGGGTTGATCGGGGCGTGGGCGGCGAGCCGGGGGGCGGCGGTGACCCTGGTGGACGGCGACCTCCAGAGCGTGCGCAGCGCGGCGGCGACGCTGGCCGAAAACGGCCTCACGGGCGAGGTGATCCACAGCGACGTGGACGCCGAACTCGGGGAGCGCACCTTCGACGTGGTGCTCACCAACCCGCCCTTCCACGTTGGGCGCGGCGTGGTGCTCGACGTGGCGCGCGAATTCATCGCCGCCGCCGGGCGACGGTTGAACCCGGGCGGGTCGCTCTTCCTCGTCGCCAACGAGCCGCTGCCGTACGAGGCGCCGCTGCGGGCGCTCGGCGAGGGGCGCGAACTCGCGCGGGAGGGGGGCTTCAAGGTCCTGGCCGTGACGCGGGCGGGGTAGGCGGGAACCCCCCGGGCGGGGGCCACGTATTCCTGTTCCTGCCCGCCTACCCGTCGCCCCCGGCCCGCGCCCGAAGGTGAGGCAGGTCCGAATTCGGAAAGGGTGTTTGCTAGACTGACGCGTTCCGGCCCCGGCCCCCGTGCCGACGCACACGAGCAGTTCGCACTCAAGAGCCACAGGAGCACGCATGGCAGAACCCACCCGCGCCCGCGCCCGCAGCAAGGTCACCCCGCCCCCCGCCCAGGGCGGCGCCCCCGTGACCGAAGACGCGCCCGCCGAACACGTCCAGTCCCCGCTGTCCGCCGACGACGGGGCCCAGACGCCTGCCACCCCGGCGCTCAAAGCGGCCCCCAAAGCCAAGGCCGCCCCGAAAAAGACCGCGGCGCCGCCCGCCGACCCGGCGGAAGAGGGGGAAGGGCCCGTGGGCGACCCACCGGCCCCCGAGGACACCGCCGCCGCGCCCGCCGCCAAGGCCGCCCCGGCGAAGAAGGCGGGAGGCAAGGCCGCCGCGCCCGCCAAAGCGGCCCCCAAGGGGGGCCCCGCCGAGAAGCCGTACTACGCGCACCCCAGCATCCAGGAACTCCTGAAGGCGGGCCGCGCGGCGGGCGTGCTGTCGAGCGAGGAGATCGCCGCGGCCCTCTCGGTCGCGCTGGAGGCGAGCGGGCTCGACCCCGAGAGCGCGGAGGCCTTCGAGGACCTGCAACTCTTCCTCGCCGCCCAGAGCATCGAGGTGCAAGACCTCGACGACGAGGACGAGGAGCTGGAGGAGGGGGAGGAGGTCGCCGCCGCCGGGCCCGCCGAGGGCGCCGACGAGGAGGAGCGCTACTTCGACGACATGCCGCGCGCCGTCTCCAACGACCCCGTGCGGCAGTACCTGCACGAGATCGGGCGCGTGCCCCTGCTCACCCTGGAGGAGGAAATCGCGCTGGCCCGCCGCATCGAGGAGGGCGAGGAGGCGCGCAAGACGCTGGAGGAGGAGCCCGACCTCGACGACCGGGCCCGCCGCCGCCTGATGCGCCAGACTGAGGACGGCGCCGCCGCCCGCCAGGGCCTGATCGAGGCCAACCTCCGCCTGGTCGTCTCCATCGCCAAGAAGTACACCGGGCGCGGGCTGGGCTTTCTCGACCTGATTCAAGAGGGCAACCAGGGCCTGATCCGCGCGGTCGAGAAGTTCGAGTACCGCCGCCGCTACAAGTTCTCGACCTACGCGACGTGGTGGATTCGCCAGGCGATCAACAGGGCCATCGCCGACCAGGCCCGCACCATCCGTATCCCGGTGCACATGGTCGAGACGATCAACAAGCTCACCCGCACGGCGCGGCAGCTCCAGCAGGAACTCTCGCGCGAGGCCACCTACGAGGAGATCGCCGAGGCGATGGGTCCCGGCTGGGACGCGAACAAGGTCGAGGAGGTGCAGAAGGTCTCCCAGGAGCCCGTCTCGCTGGAGACCCCCATCGGCGACGAGAAGGACTCCTTTTACGGCGACTTCATCCCCGACGAGAACCTCGACTCCCCGGTGGACAACGCCGCCAAGACGCTGCTCTCCGAGGAGCTGGAAAAGGCCCTCTCCAAGCTCACCGAGCGCGAGGCCTTGGTGCTGAAGTTCCGCAAGGGGCTGGTCGATGGCCGCGAGCACACGCTCGAAGAGGTCGGCCAGCGCTTCAACGTGACCCGCGAGCGCATCCGCCAGATCGAGAACAAGGCGCTGCGCAAGCTCAAGTACCACGAGAGCCGCACCCGCAAGCTGCGCGACTTCCTCGACTGAGCGTCCGGCAGACCGCAGACCCCCGCCCGCGTGGTGGGGGCTTTTTTGCTGTGTGCCCCAGGTCGTCCCACCCTCCCGCCGGGCACGCTAGCCTGGCAGGCATCGAAGCCGCGCCCGCCTCCACCCCCCCGCGCCGCCCCTGGTGGGCCGACCGCACCACGCTGCTCGTCCTCGTGCCTATCGTGGGCGCCGCGTGGCTGCCGTGGTGGGCGGTGCTCGGCTTCGCCTTGGCCCTCGCCCTGACCCGGCGGGAGGAGGACGCGCGGACGGTGCGGGTGCCGCTCCTGCTGCTGGGGGGCGGCGTGGGGGTGGTGCCGCTGCTGCCGGGCCTGCTCGGGCCGGAGGGAGCGCTGGCCTTTACCCGCCTGGTTCTGACCGTGCTCGGCGGCGTAGTCCTGATCTCCCTGACGCTGGCCGAGCTGGAAGGGGGAAGGACAATGAGGGGGCTGGGCGGCCTCGCCGCGCTCCTGCTCCTCGGGCCCCTGCTCGGGCCGATGTCGCCGCTGGGTCTGGCGCTGGGCGTGCTCGCGTTGCCGCTGGTCCTGCTGGGCGCGTCCGGCGCGGAGGAACGGCCCCCCCTGCGGCTCGGCGGCGGCGGGTGGGCGGCGGGGAGGGTCCTGGGCGCCGGTCTGCTCGCGGCGGCGGTGGTGGGCCTGCTCACCCTCGCCCTGCCGGGGGCAGGCGGCAGGCGGGAGGCGACCCGGACGCCGCCCCCGACCACGGTGCAGGAGCGGCAGGAGGTGGCACCCATCCCGCCCCGGGGCGCCCTGCCGGGAAGACCGCGGACCGTGCCCCCCGCCGCCGCCCGCGGCGCCCCGACGACGACGGGCACCGACCTCGTGCTCCTCGGCGGCCTGCTCTTCATCCTGTCGCTGGCCTTCGCGCTGTGGCGGATGGGCGGACGGGTGCGGGCGGGTCCCCTGCGCGTCCGGTGGTGGGAGGTCGCCGCCCTCCTCGGCCTGCTGCT
>NZ_PNOR01000032.1 GCF_002869765.1 Deinococcus planocerae
CGCGCCTGACCTTGCCGCCCGCCCCCGCCACGCGCAGCTCGGCCTGGGCGCGGCGGGTGAGCTTGCGGGCGGCGTGGACGGCCCCCGGGTCCCCGGCCTTGAGCCTGGGCCAGACGTCCTCCAGCCGGTCGGCGGTGGGGCTGCGTTTCGTCATGTCTCTTTCCCTCCAGACGGCGCCCGGGCGGGGGCGCTCAGTAGACGGCGGGCAGGGGCACGGGCCGGGTGGGCAGCGCCTCCCCGAAGGCCGCGTACCGCCGCGCCGCCCCGGGGTCCCCCGGACCATACAGGATGGTCACGGGCGGCGGCGAGAGCACGTTGACCGGCAGCAGGGCGAGCCGCCCGGTCTCGTAGGCCCCCAGGTCGAGGTAGACGTGGCGGTCCACCTGCACCGGGGACTGGACGGGCGTGTGCCCGTGCACGCTGTACGTCACCCCGGAGGGCAGCGGGAAGGGCCCGTCGAAGGGCCGCAGCCACAGCGCCGCCGCCTCGGGGTTGGGGTACTGGCGGTGCGGCACGGGCGGGCTCGCGTGCGCCACGAGGACGCTCAGCCCGGCGGGCGGCTCGCCCACCACCTCGCCGCTCGCGGTGACGTACACCACCCGGCGCAACACATCCAGGTATTCGGCGAGGGGGGCGGGGAAGCGTTCCAGGGTCAGCCCGCCGAGCTCGCGGCGCACGCTCTCGCCGCCGTTGCCCATCCACCAGCGGAAGCCCTCCAGCGCGCGGCGGTAGTCGCCGGGGTCGCCCGTCTCCTGGAAGCGGCGGTACCACTTGAGTCCCTCCCAGGCCATCCGCTCGTGGTTGCCCATCAACAGGGTCGCCCGGCCCTGGCGGTGCAGGTCGAGCAGAATCTCGGCGCAGTCCACGCTGTGCAGCCCCCGGTCGATGGCGTCCCCCAGGCTCAGGAAGTGCGTGTCGGGCCCGAAGGTGTCCCCCGCGTAGCCCACCGCCGCCGCGAGGAGGTCCGCCCGCCCGTGCAGGTCGGGGATGATGACGACGGGACGGTTCACGCGCCCTCCCCGTCATCCGGCGCGTCGCTGAAGTCGAGCAGGGTCTGTTTACTCCGTTCGCGCAGGAGGCGCGCGCCATCCGGGTCGGGGGTGAACTCCACGCCCCGGGCGGTCACGCTCACCCGGTAGGCCGCCCCGTCGCGCGCTCCCGGCAACCACTCCGCCGGAAGCTGGAACGTCCGGCCCCGGGTGTCCTCCACGTCCGCCAGGCCCGCGTCCTCGTCGAGTACGTCCACTACCAGTCCCTCGCCCGCCCACGTCATGCCCGCCAGTCTACCCGGATGAACACCGAACGCTTCCCCCTTTGGGGGGATGCCCCCCGCCCCCGCGTCTGCTGGGATGGGAGCGTGATGCCGCCTTCCCCCGCACGCCCCCCTGCCCTACCCTGGAGCCCATGACCCGCCCCGACTCCCCCCCCGTCACCCGCCGCCGGGTGCTGCGCGGCCTGCTGGGCGGCGGCGCGGCCCTGGGGGCCCTCGGCGGGGCGGGCGCGGCGCAGGCCTACGCCTTCGGCGTGACGCGGGAGCAGGCGACCCTGCCGGGCCTGCGTTCTCCCCTGCGCGCCGCCTTCCTCACCGACCTGCACTACGGGCTGTATGTCGGCCCCGGAAGCGTGCGCGCCTGGGTGGACGCCACGAACGCCGAGCGCCCCGACCTCGTGCTGCTGGGGGGCGACTTCCTCGACATCCCTTCCGGCGACTCGCCCGCCGCCCTCTTTCCCGAACTCGCCCGGCTGCGCGCGCCGCTGGGGGTGTACGGCGTGTGGGGCAACCACGACTACGACTCCTTCGGGCGCCGCGACTCGCGCCGGGGAGGCCGCGCCCGCCCCGACTGGGAGGCGCGGCGGGAGAGCCTGACCGCCGAGTTCGCCCGCGCGGGCGTCACCCTGCTCGTGAACACCGGGCAGGCGGTCCGGGACGACCTCTGGCTGGGCGGCGTGAACGACTTCTGGCAGCGCGACGCCGACCCGGCGGCGGCCCTGGCGGGGGCGGGGGAGCGGGCCACCCTGCTCCTGAGCCACAACCCCGACGTGCTGCCCGAGCTGCCCGCCCGCGTCGGCCTGACCCTGTGCGGGCACACCCACGGGGGCCAGATTCGCCTGCCGCTCGTCGGCGCCGTGCACGTGCCCAGCCGCTACGGGGGGCGCTACGCGATGGGCTGGGTGCAGGGGGCCTTCGAGAGCCCCGCCTACGTCAGCCGCGGCCTGGGCACGAGCGGCGTGCCAATCCGCAACCTCTGCGAGCCGGAGGTCACGGTGCTCACGCTGACGGGGGAGTGAGGGGCTAGTCTGGGACCGTGATGCCCTGTGGCGCTTGATTTGATTCCCGCTTCCCTCCGCGAGAAGTACGAGGTGCATGAGTGGAGGCACGCCTGCGCCATCCTGGCCGCCGACTTCCCAAGCGAGTGGAACGACCTGTTGGAACTGCTCGGCAGTTTTTGGCTGTGCCGGTCCTGGCTTACGTCGGGCGGGGGCAACAAGAGCCGCGTGGCCGACGCCATCGACCGGTTTTTGGCAGAGCGGGGCTGGCGCGAGAAGAAATTCGACACGGCGGTCACCGTGGACGGGGTACGCAAAGACAGCCCCACGCACAGGGTGGACTGCTTCAAGAATCGAGTCGCTCTAGAGGTCGAGTGGAACAACAAAGATCCTTTCTTCGACCGTGATCTGAA
The DNA here is from genome assembly GCF_002869765.1 of Deinococcus planocerae. Classification (NCBI taxonomy): domain Bacteria; kingdom Thermotogati; phylum Deinococcota; class Deinococci; order Deinococcales; family Deinococcaceae; genus Deinococcus; species Deinococcus planocerae. Next base: position 2,682 of record NZ_PNOR01000032.1, read on the forward strand.
CAACTTCCGGTTGCTTTTCGACCTGCGGGCCATCAGCGTGGGGGTCATCATTACCCGCTGTGATCACCTGCAAGACATCTTCAACCGTCTGGGGCGGGGAAGCAGCTACGGCATGAGTACCACGCACATGAGCAAGCTGCTGCCCCGCATTGAGGGCGGCAGCGGCGCGGGCTGCCCCATTCTGGTGGTCGGGATCAGCGAGCGGGTCTACCGGGAGGACTGCTGATGGCTGGGGAAGTCACCGTGGATGGGGCCGTGCCAACGCCTGCCGACGACTTCCGCCGGGACGTGCAGGGCCGCTTTGCCACCATCCTCGCCGCCCCGCCGTGGCAGTTCACGAACCGTACCGGCAAGGTCGCGCCCGAGCACCACCGTTTGAGCCGCTACCCGACGCTCGACATAGAGGCCATCAAGACCATTCCTGTCGCGGAGGTCGCCGCGCCCACCGCCCACCTCTATCTGTGGGTACCTAACGCCCTGCTGCCCGAGGGACTGGAGGTGCTGAGCGCTTGGGGCTTCACGTACAAGACCAACCTGATCTGGCACAAGGTCCGCAAGGACGGCGAGCCTGACGGGCGGGGGGTCGGCTTTTACTTTCGGAACACGACTGAAATCATTCTCTTCGGCGTGCGCGGCCCGAATGCCCGAACCCTGGCACCGGGGCGCAGTCAAGTCAACATCCTCAAAACGCAGAAGCGCGAGCACTCCCGCAAGCCCGACGAACAGTACCGGCTCATCGAGGCTTGCAGTCCCGGCCCCTACCTCGAACTGTTCGCGCGGGGCGCCCATCCCGGCTGGACGGTCTGGGGCAACCAAGCGGATGAGGCATACACGCCCACCTGGGACACTTACGCCAACCACTCCGGGGTGAAGCGGGCCGCGCTGAGATTGCCCTCCCTCTTCCACGACGGGGCCGACGACTGACCCGTCACGCTGACGGGGGAGGGGACGGGGTAAGGGGTCCCGGTCCCTCCCCGCCCAGCACCCGCAAGAAGGCCGCCACCACCGCCGGGTCGAACTGGGTGCCGCTTCCCGCCTCCAGGTAGCCCACGGCCTTCGCGTGGGTCCAGGCCCGCTTGTAGGGCCGCTCGCTCACCAGGGCGTCGTACACGTCGCAGGGGGCGAAGATGCGCGCGCCCAGCGGAATCGCCTCGCCCGCCAGCCCGCGCGGGTAGCCCGTCCCGTTCCACCACTCGTGGTGGCTCAGGATCACGTCGAGCGCCCCCCGCGGCAGGAAGGGCAGTTGCTCCGCGAGCCGCGCCCCGTCGAGGACGTGCTCCTCCATCCGGGCGCGGGAAGGGGGGTCCAGGCGGCCCGGGTGGTGCAGGATCGCGTCGGGAATGCTGATCTTGCCGAGGTCGTGGAGGTAGGCCCCCCAGCGCAGGGCCCGCAGCGCCGACCCCCTCAGGCCGAGCAGCGCGCCCAGCCGCACGGCGAGCGCCGTCACCCGGTCGGTGTGGCCCTGGGTCTCGGCGTCGCGGGCCTCCAGGGTCAGGCCCAGGACCCGCAGCGCCCCCTCGTGCGCGGCCTGCTCGCGTTCCTCGGCGTCGAGGCGGGCGGCGACGAGCGAGAGCAGCCCGGTCACGCCCGCGAAGAGGGTCCGCTCCTCTTCGGTCCACCCGTGCGGCGTGAAGGTGTGCGAGAGCAGCGCCCCGACGAGCCGCCCGCCCCCGTCGTGGATGGGCGCGGCGGTCAGGGCCAGCACCCCCAGGTCCGGAAAGCCCGCCGCCTCGGGGTGCCCGCGCGTGTCCCCGAAGAACAGCGCCCCCTGGGTCCCCACCAGCGCCCGCAGCAGCGGCAGGTCGGCGGGCAGCCCGTGGGCGAGCAGCGCCTCCATCACGGGCCCCGCGGGCATCTCCCCGCTCGCCGCCCGCGCGTGGAAGGTCAGGGTCCCCTCCCGCAACTGGAAGTACCCTGCCCCCACCGCGGCGGTGCGCTCCACCAGCGCGTCGAGGGCGGGCCGCATCGCGCCCCCCAGGTCCGGGGCCGTGAGCCCCAGGCGCGTGAGCCCGAGGGTCAGGTCGGCCACCGAGGTCGCCTGCTCTGCGCCGGGCACCGCGGTCGTCCGGGGGGGAAGGGAGCCTGCCATGCCCCCAGCGTACGGGCCGGGTCGTCGGAAAGGTTGTGAGGGCAACGGCGACGGGCGGCCCCCAACGCAAGGGGACCGCCCGGCCTTCGCCCGCCCCGTGCTCAGGGCAGCGGGAAGCCCCCGGCGAAGGCGTGGACCTCCGCCTTCACCTCCTCGCCCCTGAGCGCCCGGTCGATCAGATCGGCGACCTTGGGCATGTCCTCCTCCACCATGCCGCGCGTCGTCACCGCGGGCGTGCCAAGGCGGATGCCGCCCCCGTGCAGGATCTTTTCCGTGTCGTACGGCAGGGTGGACTTGGAGATGGTGATCGCGTTGGCGTCGAGCCGTTTCGTCGCCTTCGTGCCGTTGAGCCCCTGCGGGCGCAGGTCGAGCACGAGGAGGTGGTTGTCGGTGCCGCCCGACACCACCCGGTAGCCCCGGTCCTGGAACGCCTTCGCGAGCGCCTGCGCGTTGCGGATGACCTGCGCGCTGTATTCCCTGAACTCGGGCCTGAGCGCCTCCCCGAACGCGACCGCCTTCGCGGCGATGACGTGCTCCAGCGGTCCGCCCTGGTAACCGGGGAAGACGGCCCGGTCGATCTTCGCGCCCAGCTCCACGTCGTTGCTGAGGATGATCCCGCCGCGCGGCCCCCGCAGCGTCTTGTGCGTCGTGGAGGCGACCACGTGCGCGTGCGGCAGCGCGTTCGGGTGCACGCCCGCCGCGATCAGCCCCGCGATGTGCGCGATGTCCGCGAAGAGGATCGCCCCCACCTCGTCGGCCACCGCCCGGAACGCGGCGAAGTCGATGGTGCGGCTGTACGCGCTCGCCCCCGCGATGATCATCTTGGGCCGGTGCTCGTGGGCGAGGCGGCGCACCTCCTCCATGTCGAGGAGTTCGGTCTCCGGATTCACCTTGTAGCCGACGATCTTGTACCGCAGCCCCGAGAAGTTCACCGGGTTGCCGTGCGTCAGGTGCCCGCCGTGCGAGAGGTCCATCCCCAGCACCGTGTCCCCCGGCTCGATCAGCGCGTTGTAGACGGCGAGGTTCGCGCTGCTTCCCGAGTGCGGCTGCACGTTCGCCCACTCGGCGCCGAACAGCTCCCTGACCCGCTCGATGGCGAGGCGCTCGACCTGATCGACGACCTCGCAGCCACCGTACCAGCGTTTGCCGGGATACCCCTCCGCGTACTTGTTCGTCAGCACACTCCCCTGCGCCTCGCGCACGGCGGCGGAGGTGAAGTTCTCGGAGGCGATCAGCTCCAGCCCCACGCGCTGACGCTCGGCCTCCTGCGTAATCAGGTCGAAGACCGCCGTGTCGCGGACGGCGAGGGCGGGTTTCTCGGCGGTGCTCGTCATGGGGGTACGGTAACACCGCGGGGTGAGGCGCAGGAGGGGCCTGTCTCCGCAAAGGGGACGTGGGGCGCGGCACGGGGGCGGCACGGGGAAAGGACGGAGCTACGGCGTCCCGCGCACCGCTTCCTATGCCTCTCCCCCCAGCCTTCCCCGCACCTCCCGCAACTCCGCCTCGCCCGCGAGCACGAGCACGCTGTCGCCCGCCGCGAGTTCGGTCGCCCCCTTGGGAATCAGGAACTCCCCAGCGCGGTGGATCAGGATGACCAGGGCCTCCGGCGGCAGGTGCAGGTCCACGATGCGGGCCCCGTCGGCGTCGCTGCCTGCTCCCACCTCGACCTCGACCATCTCGTTCTTGCCCTGCCCGGTGGGGGTGTAGGTGATGGGGTAGGCCGCCTGGGGGGGCCGCGTCTCGCGCACGCCCAGCCAGCGGGCGACGAGGGTGAGGGTGGTGCCCTGGAGCAAGACGCTGGTGAGCACGATGAAAAAGACGATGTTAAAGAGGGTCTGCGCCTGCGGCACCCCGGCGAGCAGCGGGAAGGTGGCGAGCACGATGGGCACCGCGCCCCGCAGCCCGACCCACGCGACCATCGTCTTCTCGTTCAGGGGCATCCGCGCCCGGGCAAGGCTGAGGTACACGCTGACGGGCCGCGCCACGAAGACGAGCACCAGGGCGCAGGCGAGCGCGAGTCCGGCGGTGGGCAGCAGCTCGCGCGGATTGACGAGCAGCCCCAGCGTGAGGAACATGCCGACCTGCATCAGCCACGCCAGCCCGTCGTGAAACGAGATCAGGCTGCGCTTGTGCAGGAAGTCGGCGTTGCCCAGGATCGCCCCCGCGATGTAGACCGCGAGGAAGCCGCTGCCGCCCACCACCGCCGCCCCGCTGAAGATCGTCAGCGCGAGCGCGAGGCTGAGGACCGAGTACAGCCCCTCGAACTGGAGCTGCACCCGGTTGAGCACCCACAGCGCCGCCCGCCCCAGCACCACGCCCAGCACGGCCCCCAGGACCATCTGGCGCAGGAAGAGGGGCACGATGTCGAGGATGCCCGAGCCGGGATGCGAGATCAGCTCGATGATGCCGACCGTCAGGAAGACCGCCATCGGGTCGTTCACGCCCGACTCGAACTCTAGAAGGGGATCGATGTCGCCCTTCAACCCGAGGTTGCGCTCCTTGAGGACGGAGAACACGGCGCTCGCGTCCGTGCTGCTCACGATGGCGCCCAGGAGCCACGCGCCGAGCCACGAAAAGCCGAGGGCGAAGTGGGCGAAGACGGCCATCACCCCCGCCGTGAGGAGGACGCCCAGCGTCGCCAGACTCAGGCCGCGCCTGACCACGGGCCGCACGAGGCGCCAGTTGGTGTCGAGCCCGCCCTGAAAGAGGATGAAGCACAGCGCGACCGTGCCCAGCGCCTGCGCCAGCCGGAAGTCGGAGAACTGGATGCCCAGCCCGTCCGACCCGGCGAACATCCCCACGCCCAGGAAGAGCAGCAGCCCGGGAACGCCCAGCCGCCCTCCCAGCCGACTCACGACCAGGCTGGCGAGGAGCAGCACGCCCGCCACGAGCAAGAAGACCTCGACCCGAACCTCACCCATGCGCCGCATGGTGGCACGGGGAGGAGAGGCGGTGCCGCGGGCAACAGAAGAGGCCCGCGCCGCGTCCTGCCTCCCAACCTTGACCCCCACCCCCGCGCCCGCTACCCTGACCGCATGACGCCCCGCGCCGGTACACGTTCGCCCTTTACGGGCCGCGGGGCCACGCTGACCTGACACCCGGTCCAGCGCCTTGCCCCGCCGCTGTCAGGTGGCGGGGTTTTCTTTTTGTCCCAGGAGTCCCCATGAGAGAAGAAGCCCTGCAAGCCATCCGGGAAGCCCCCGACCTCGACACCCTGCAAGCCGTCAAGACCCGCTACGTCGGCAAGAGCGGCCTCGTCACCCGCGAACTCGGCACCCTCGGCAAGCTCCCCCCCGAGGAGCGCAAAAGCCGCGGCGCGGAGATCAACGCCCTGCGCCAGACCATCGACGCCGCACTGGGGGAGCGCGAGGTCACCCTCAAACGAGAGGCCCTCGACGCGAGGCTCGCCTCCGAGGCCATCGACGTGACCCTGCCCGGGTTGGGTCTCCCGGCGGGCGGGTTACACCCCATCAGCCGCGTGTACGACGACCTCGTGGGCCTCTACGAGCGGCTGGGGTACACGGTCGTGGAGGGCAACGAGGTCGAGGACGAGCACCACAACTTCGAGGCGCTGAACGTGCCGTGGTATCACCCCGCCCGCGACCTGCAAGACACCTTCTGGCTGGAGGACGGTCGATTGCTGCGGACCCACACCAGCCCGATGCAGGTGCGCTACATGGTGGACCACGAGCCGCCCCTCAAGGTCGTCGTGCGCGGCAAGGTCTACCGCTACGAGGCCACCGACGCCACCCACGAGGCGATGTTCCACCAGCTCGAAGGCCTCGTCGTCGGCGACGGCATCAGCATGGCCGACCTCAAGGGCACGGTCGCCGAGATGGCGCGCGGGCTGTACGGGCCCACGGCTAAGGTCCGCTTCCAGCCGAGCTATTATCCCTTCGTGGAGCCGGGTGCCGACTTCGCGGTGTGGTGGGACAACCCGCGCGGCGAGAGCAAGTGGCTCGAACTCGGCGGCTCGGGCATGGTCCACCCCAACGTCTTCAAGGCGGTGGACGACCTGCGGGCAGAGCAGGGCAAGCCCCGCGTGTACGAGGGCAAGACGGGCTTCGCCTTCGGGCTGGGGCCGGAGCGGATCGCCATGCTCAAGTACGGGATTCCCGATATCCGTTACTTCTACGCGAACGACCCGCGGGTGATCGGGCAGTTCCGGGGGGAGTTGGGGTGAAGGTTTCGGTGCGGCTGGCGACGTTGGCAGACGTGCCTGCGATTGTGCGGGTTTGCTCCGAAGGCTGGCGCGACACTTACCGTAATTTGCACAGTCCTGAGTACATAGAGGATGTCGTCGCCCGCTTTTACAATCTGGAGCGCATCGCTTCTGAGATCGGCTCGCGTGACGACTGGGACGGTTGGCTGGTTGCCGAGATGGCTGGTCAGGTCATCGGCGCTTCAGGTGGTGGAAAAACGGGCGAGAAAACTTGGGAGGTCTTTGTCCTGTACCTAGATCCATCCAAGCGCCGTCAAGGAGCGGGCCGCGCCCTATTGAATGCCATGACCTCTCAAGCTCTAGCACACGGGGCCATAGAGCAGTGGGTTGATGTGACGCAGGACAATCAGAAAGGTTTGCCCTTCTACGAAGTGATGGGCTTTGAGGTTCGTGAGCGGCGTGAGGTCCGGAGTCGGAAAACAGGGGAACCTGTTCGGTCTTTCCGCATGGCCCGCCTCTTGAGACAGGAAATCGTGGGGGAGTTGAGGTGAATGTTGGAAGGGTTGACCAGCCCGTTCACCCCCTCCCAACCTCCCCCCTCAAGGGGGAGGGGTTAGAGAGGCCTTCGAGCTTCCAGGACCTGCTGAATTCGTTCCAGCACGCTATTCAGGTTGTTCCTGACCTCGTTGTTCCAGAATCGCAACGTCTCGAAACCGTGCTCGGTCATGTCCGCGTCTCGTTCGCGGTCCGCCGCGCTGTTCAGGTGTTGGCTGCCGTCGAGTTCGATGATGAGTGTGCGCTCATAGCACACGAAATCCGCCACGTACCGCCCCATCGGTTCCTGCCGCCGGAAACTGACACCCAGGCCCTTGCCACGCAGATGCCGCCACAGCAACGTTTCTTCCGGTGTCATCCGCTGGCGCAAGGAACGCGCGATCTCCGAAGACGGACTGGTTCTAGCCCAACGCTGAGACACACGCCACCCTAACGCGCCCTTCCTTCTTTTCTCCTCTCCCTTGACTCGTAGAGCTGCGCAGCAGAGAGGGGAGGCCGGGAGGGGGTGAACCGTCCGAGCAACCCTTCCCCCTCTCCGCTCAACTCAACTCCCATTGAGGTCCCCATGAAACTCCCCCACTCCTGGCTCCAAGAACTCCTCCCCGGACTCCCCCCCGCCCCCGACCTCGAACCCATCCTCGCCAGCATGGGCCTGCCGCTGGAGGGCGTCGAGGAGGTCCCCGCTCCCCCCGAGGGCGTCCTCCTCGCCGCCATTACCGCCGCCGAACCTATAGAGGGAACCCAACTCACGAAACTTGCTTTGGATGTGGGGCCGCACGGCCCGCGCACCATCGCGTCCGGTGCCCCCAACGCCGTCGGCCTGCGCCCGGGCACGATGGTCGCCCTCGTCACGCCCGGCACCCGGCTCGGCGAGGTCGAGTACGGCGTTCGGCAGATGCAGGGCGTCGAGTCCTGGGGCATGGCCGCGAGCGCGAAGGAACTCGGCGTCGGCGAGAGCAGCGCGGGGATCATGCTGTTCCCGGCGGGCACGGCGGCGCCCGGCACGCCCATGCGTGACCTGTGGCAGGCGGACTCCGTGCTCGATGTGGAGGTGACGCCCAACCGCGCCGACGTGCTCAGCGCCCTCGGCCTCGCGCGGGACCTCGCGGCGTTCCTGAAGCTCGATCTGGTGGAGCCGGAGAAGGGGCCACGCCCCAGCGGTGAGGGCGAGATTCGCGTCTCCCTGCCGCCGCGTGGCGTCACCATCGAACGCGACCCTTCCCGCAAGATTCGCTTCGGCTGCGACCACTTCGCGGCACGGACGGTGAACGGCGTGCGGAACGGCCCCTCCCCGCTGTGGATGCAGCGCCGCATCACGCTCGCCGGGATGCGGCCCATCGACCTGATCGTGGACACCAGCAACTACGTGATGCTCGAACTCGGCCAGCCCACCGCCCTCTACGACCGCCGGGACGTGGTAGACGACCAGATCATCGTCTCCTTCGGCCTGCGCCAGGGCGAGACCGTGCGCGACCTGCTAGGGAACGAGCACACGGTCGGCCCCGAAGACCTCCTCATCCGCGACGGGGGAGAGGTCCACATCCCGACCGTGATGGAGGCCTTCGCCACGGCGGGCCAGCCCAAGCCGGGCCAGGGCGTCCTCGGCATCGCGGGCATCATGGGCGGCGACCACGGGCACGTGCGGGCCGACACGGCGGACGTGGTGATCGAGTCCGCCCACTTCGACCCCGTTCTGCTGCGGCGCACGAGCACCCGCCTGGGCCTGAAGACGGACGCCGTGTACCGCTACGAGCGCGGCGTGGACCCCCTCCTCGCCCCGCGCGGCGCGGACCGGGTGGCGGGCCTGCTGGCCGAGCACGGCGGCGGGCGGGCCCACCCCGGCGCCACGGTCGTCGGCACCCCCGACCTCCCTGGAGCCATCGAGGCGACGGGAGGACAGATTCGCGCCCTCCTGGGCATGGAGGTGAACACGGAGGAGATGGCCGACATCCTCACCCGCCTGGGCTGCCGGGTCGAGCGGGGCGGCGACCGCCTGACCGTGACGCCGCCCTCCTGGCGCATGGATATGAACATCTGGCAGGACCTCGCGGAGGAGGTGGCCCGGCTGCACGGGTACGGCGACCTTCCCGAGACGCTGCCGAACCTGCGGGTCCACGAGAGCAACCTGGGCGCGGAACGGGAGAGCACGGCGAGAACCACGCTGCGCCGCGCCCTGAGCGGCCTGGGCTTCCAGGAGGTCGTGACGTACACCTTCACGAGCGACGAGGAGGCGGGGCGAGCCAGGACCGAGACGCCCACCGTCCGCCTGCGTAACCCCCTCACCGCCGACCGGACGGGGATGCGCACGGCCCTCTATCCCAGCCTGCTGCGGGCCGCGCAGGTCCACCCCAGGGGCGAGCGGGTCCTCCTCTTCGAGATCGGGCGCGTCTTCCCCCAGGAGGGCGAGCGCGAACGGCTCGGTCTCCTGATGCGCGGTCCCCTCGCGGCGGACACGTACCAGCCGGGGGTGGCCGGGTCCTTCGGCGCTTTCCGGGGACTGGTGGAGGCGCTGGCGTCGGGCCTGGGGGCGAGTCTGGAGGTCCGCCAGCTTCGCGGGGACGCGGCGCCGCCCGCCCTGCATCCCGGAATCGCCGGGGAGGTCGTCTGGAACGGGCAGGCGGTCGGCTGGCTCGGCGCCCTGCACCCGGAGATCGCCGGGGAGTTCGGGCTGAGGGGCGACACCTTCCTGCTGGAGGCCGCCCTCCCGCTGCCGGGCCGCGCGTGGACCTTCCGCGACCCCAGCCGGGCCCCCGCCGCGTGGCGCGACCTCGCGGTGATCGCTCCCCAGGAGGTCAGCTACGGAGAAATGGCCGCCCTGCTGCGGCGCGAGGCGGGCGAGTTGCTGGAGAGCGTGGAGCCCTTCGACGTGTACGTGGGCGCCCCCATCCCGGAGGGCCAGCGCAGCGTCGCCGCGCGGCTGGTGTTCCGGAGCCAGCGGACGCTGACGGACGCCGAGGTGGACCCCATCATGGACCGCCTGATCGGGGCCGTGCGGGCGCAGGGGTGGAGCATCCGGGAAAAATAAGGACCGCGGAACAGGGGGTCGGGGCTACGTGCTCCGGCCCTCTTTCCATGCCTGGACCATCGCTTGGATGAGTGGGCCGCTCAACTCGTCCTCGACCGGCAACTCGTCGAGGGCGAACCAGGCCACGTCGAAGATTTCGCTCTCCTGCGACCGCAACTCGCCCGTCACGCTCTCCACGCGGTAGAGGACGCTGATGTTGTCGATCACGTCGCCGTGCGGGTAGGTGAAGCGGTACTCCGCCCCGGCGTGGAGGCGCAAGGGCTCCAGCCCGGCAGCACTCAGCCCCGTCTCCTCGCGCAGTTCGCGCCGGGCACACGCCTCAAAGCTCTCGCCCGGTTCCAGACTGCCGCCCGGCAAGGTCCAGCGGCCAGTCCCCTTGTGACCGAGCAGCAGGAGGTAGCCCCGCCCGTCCGTCACCAGCACGTTCGCGCCGGGAGCGAAGAGGGGGCGTGAGCCTACTAACTTCCTCAACTCCAGTAAGTGATTCCCGATCGGCGGCGGCTCCGGGAAGGGAAGGAGGGGAAGGGGCGGCAGGCCCGCACGGGCGCGCAGGGCGTTCAGGTTGACCCGGTTGATGTTCCCGCTCAGGGGCGGCAGGTCACCGAGCCCGAACCACGCGAGGTCCAGCGTCTCCCCGCTGTCGTCCGGCGCGGCGTGATCGAGGGCGGAGGCGGGCAGGGTCCCGTACACCTGCGCCCCGACGAGGTAGATCTCGTGCCCGTTCGGGTAACGGTGGTACATCGCCGGGCCGCTGATCAGGCCCTCCGTCAGCGGCAGCAAGGCGAGATCGGGGCACCTCAACCCCGTCTCCTCGCGCAATTCACGGTGGGCGGCCTCCAGGAAGCTCTCGCCCGGCTCCAGGCTCCCGCCCGGCACGCCCCACAGACCGTCGTCCCCCCGCCGCTGGAGGAGGACCCGCCCGGAGTCGTCCTGAAGGAGGACGCTCACGCCCACGGAGACCAGGGGCGCCGCTCCCCACACCGCGCGCAGTTCGGACAGGTAGGACATGGGCCGCACTCTAGCCGCCGCCTGCCCCTAGCATGACCGCATGACCGACCTGCGCGACGCCGAACCAGCCACCGAGGCACAGAACACCCCCGCCGGGACGGGCGGCTGGGGCTTTGAGACGACCGCCGTGCAGACCGGCGTCGCGCGGGGGCTGGGCCAGACGGTCGGCATCCCCATCCACCAGGCCGCCGCCTTCCAGTTCGAGACGCTGGAGCAGGCGCAGGAGGAGTTCCAGCTCAATCAGGGCCTCAGCTACGCCCGGCTCCAGAATCCCACCGTCCGCGCGCTGGAGGAACGGATCACGGCGCTGGAGCGCGGCACGGCGACCGTCGCCCTCGCCAGCGGGCAGGCGGCGACCTTCACGGCGATCCTCAGCGTGTGCCGGGCGGGGGACCACGTCGTCTCCACGGGCAGCCTCTTCGGCGGCAGCGCGGGCCTGCTGAACAACATCCTCCCCCTGATGGGCGTCACGGCGACGATCACCGAGAACACGCCGCAGGCCATCGAGGCGGCCATGCAGCCGCAGACCCGCCTCGTCTGGGCCGAGACCATCGGCAACCCCGCCGGGGACGTGCCCGACCTGGAGGCCTTCGCGGCCATCGCCCATGAGCGGGGCGCCCTGCTCGGCATCGACAACACCTGGGGCGGCGTGGGCTACCTGTGCCGCCCGCTGGAGCACGGCGCCGACATCGTGACCCACTCCCTGACGAAGTGGGCGGGCGGCCACGGCAGCGTGATGGGCGGCAGCGTCACGGTGGGCGACCGACACGACCTGACGCGCAACCCGATCTACACCGACGGGGGCGAGAGCGGCCTCCTCAGCGTCCGGGGGGAAGGGGCCCTCGCGTGGCGGCAGCGCTGGTTTGGTGCCCACCAACTCGGCATGACGCTCGCGCCGCACAACGCCTTCCTGCTCGCGCAGGGGCTCGAAACGCTCGCCCTGCGCCTGGGCCGTGAGTCGGAGACGGCGCTGGCGCTGGCGACGTGGCTCGAACGTCACCCCCGCGTCGGTCGCGTCTCGTACCCGGGCCTGCCCGGCAGCGCGCACCACGCCCTCGCCCGCCGGTACCTGCGCGGCGGCTTCGGGGCCGTGCTGACCTTCGAGGTCGAGGACCCCGCCGCCTTCCTCGCCCGGCTGCGCGTGCTGCGGATCGCCCCCAACCTGGGAGACAGCCGCACCCTCGTCGTCCACCCCTGGACGACCACCCACGGCAAGATGCCTGAGGCCGCCCGCCGCGCCGCCGGGGTCAGCCCCCACACCATCCGCATGAGCGTCGGGCTGGAAGACCCCCAGGACCTGCGCGCCGACATCGAGGGGGCGCTGGGGTAGGGGGGAAGGGGGCGAAGCGGCTTCCTACTCCCCCACGCTCTGCCCGTTCCTGGGCATCAGGGTGTAAGGCGTCCCCCGGGGCGACAGCTCGCCGCTCAGACGCAGCAGCAGGGCGTGGGCGGGCCGCCCGGCCCTTCCGTAGTCCAGCCGCTCCGCGTAGCGCCGGGCGTCCTGCCTCAAGTCGCCCGGGTCGCCCGTCAGCCGCAGGTGAACGAGGTCGTAGGGGAGGGCGAAGTGCAGCCGACCGTCCACGCCGGGCCGGGCCAGATCGAAGGCCAGCACGAGGGGACTCGCCCGGGAGGCGGGGTCGCGCGGCGGCAGATACATCACGCTGACGAGGGCGTACACGTCCCCCGCGCCCCCCGGTCCCCGCAGCGTGTGGGTGCGGTACAGCCTCACCCCACTCCAGCGGGCGCTGTACGCCTCGCGCACGCCCAGGTCACGCGCCAGGGGAGCGAGCCCCAGGCTGTAGAGGTTGTACCCCTGCACAGGCCGCGAGGCCGTGCCCAGCCGCAGGGCCACCCGCCCCACCCGGAGTTCGGGATTGACCCACCCCCGCACCCGCACGTCCAGCCCGGCGCCGATCAGCGACCGCGCCAACGTGTTCGCGTCGAGGTACACCTGCCCGCTTCCGTAGTCGCGCACGAGTGCCCGGCTCAGGTAGGGCCCAGGCGCGCTTCCCCCGGTCTCCACGACCACCGGACGGCGCGCAGTGGGGAAGGACAGGACGGGCCGGGTCGGCGGGCCCGACACCCCCACCCCCGCCCGCCGCAACTCGGCCTGGAGGCTCTGAACGTTCAGGTACGTAAAGGGCCCGGCGGGCAGGCTGTAGGTCGGTCGGTACCCTTGCACCTGCGCTCCTCCCCGCGACAGGTCCGTCACCGCCAGAAAGGCCCCGCAGCCCAGCAGAGCGCTCAGCACCGCCTCGCGCTTCGGCGTCGGCAGCCGGGAGCCCCACGAACCACGGGCCGCGCGTCTCAGGTCACGCCGTCCACCCTCGTCCCCCATACGCCCTCCCCGATGCTTGGAGATGCCCGCCGAACGTCTGGAATGCCCTGCTGGCCGATGGGGAAACCCAGGACCCTTTGCCGGTATCGTCCTCCCCGCATGGAAAGCCGTCTGTGACGCGGCGTGCAAAAGGTCGGCCCGGCGGGCGCGGAAGAGGTGACCTCGCGGCGGCTCAGAGCCAGGGCTTCTTGCCGAGAACGTACTGCCCGTAGAACTCCTCGTCGGACTTGGTGAGGTAGAGGATGCCCTCGACGAGGCCGAGCAGCCCGATGGCGCCGCTGATCAGGCCCGCCAGCGGCACGGTGATGATCAGCCCGAGGCCCAGCGTGATCAGGCCCAGCAAGAAGGCCAGAATCCACACGCCGATGTTGGCGCCGAGCATGATCAGGCCGGGCGTGTTCATCCCTAGGTAGAACTTGTGCACCCCCAGGCTCCCGAACACGATGCCGAGCAGCCCCGCGATCAGCCGCTTTTGCGCGATGTCGGCGGGCACGCTCGACGGCGCGGCGGAGTCGCTGCTCCGCGTCGGCTGGAACCATTCCTGCAAGCCGCCCGTCGGTGGGGGAACCACCTGCGGCCCGGTCGGCACCGTCGGATTCCTGGCCGCATTCCCCGTGCTCCGGGCGATCCAGTCGTCCTCGTCGGCGTGGGGCCGCGCGGTGGCCGTGACGACGGTGGGGGCGGGCTGGGGCCGGGGCGTCTCGGGAATGCGGAGGTCCCCACTCCCCTCGGCGGGCGAAGGGGTGGGCGCGGGCTGAGGGCCGGAGGCTTCCGGGATGCGCAGGTCGCCCTCTGCCTGGGGGGGGGTGGAGAGGTTGACGGGCTGGGGCTTCGGCTGGGCGCTCAGCACCTCGTCCACCCAGGACGGCACGCTGGACTTGGGGGTGGGTTCGTGGCCGGGGGTCGGGTCTTCGGGCTTGGTCATGCCGCTATTACGCGGTGGGGGGGAGGGGGGTTGCGTCGGTCGAAAGAGGGGAGTCGAGTTTGCTCTCGCCTTCAGGTGGTCAGGCTCGCAGATTCCAGGCTGGTGAAAGCTGCCGAATCAGGGCATCACGACGCTCTTTAAGCTCCTGTCTCGTCGCCTCAGGCATCACGAGTATTGCCGTTTCCACCCTTTGACTGGAGGACAGAGCAGACCGAATGCAGGGAGCTAATCGGTAATGGGTTTGTTGAGAGGCGGGAGGGTTCCTCAGCCCGTCCATGCGATGCCTGAAAGAGACCTCGCACGTGCCGACGTACATCACCTCGTCGTCCGCCAACAAGGCGAAGAGGCCGTGATGCTCATCTGTTCCAAGCGCCTTGAAGGTGAGTTGCGTGCCTTCGAGAATCCAGCTTCCGAACGGTTTGAATCCACCCAGCTTTGCGTTCATCCCTACGCCCTCCCCCTTATCCGCTCCAACGTGTCCCGCACCAGCACTTCCCCGTCCCGGTACACCGTCCGCATCAAGCTGCCCGGGAAGTCGGTGTCGAAGGTTCTGTACTGCCGCGTCACCATGCGGCCATTCTCCATCACGAGGTCGAGCACGCCGTCCTTGCTGCGCTTGCCTGGGTCGGTCACGGGGTCCTTGTAGATGCCCCGGTACTCGCCGCCGACGATGCCCGCGCTGGCCTTGTAGGCGAACTTCTGGGTGTCGCGGTCCACCTTTTGCAGCAGCGCGCCGCCCATGCCGAAGGCCACGTTCTCGGCGGAGAAGCCGTCCACGGTCAGGTTCTGGAGAATCTGGCGGATGGTCGTCTCGTCGATGCCGTCCCCCTGAATCACCCGGACGTGCTTGAGCACCCGGAAGCCCAAGACGTTCGTCGTCGTGCCGAACTTGGCGGCCAGCGCGTTCACGGCGAGGCGCACCATCGCGGGGGGATCGCCGGAGTCAGGGCGGACGACGAGGGTGGCGCCGCTCTCCTTGACCTCCCGCCGCAGGGTCTCGCCCCAGTGGACGTTGATCGCGTGCTTGAGGTCGTACGAGTCGCTGACGACCGCGAAGATGCCCCCCGGCTTGCCGAACTGCCGGACCATGTTGCGGTACGCCTCGGCCTCGCACTGCTGGCCCCAGCTCGTGACCGTAGAGTGCTCGGCAGCGGGGATCGAGAAGCCCGCCACGTCCGCCCCGTAGTGGTTGCGCGCCACCCGCAGCGCCTCCAGCGTGTCCGAGCCCAGGAAGTTGACGAGGTGCGCGAGGCCCCCGATGCCCGCGCTCTCGCGGCTGCTCACCCCCCGCGAGCCGAAGTCGTGCAGCTTGAAGGGCAGCTCCTCGGCGGCGCGGTCGCTCGTCTTCTCCAGCTCGGCGCGGATGATCTCGCGCAGGTGGTAGCTCTGGGTGCAGACGGTCGTTGGATACCAAACGCGCATGAGCATCGTCTCGAACCACCCGACGAGCCACGGCAGCTCGGGGTCGGTGTTCGTCACGCTCATCAGGACGTTGTGGATGGGCACCACCGTCCCCTCGGGCACGGCGCGGATTTCGAGGGGCAGCCGTCCGCCGTGGACCTCCACCACCCGCAGCCAGCCCTCGTAGGGGAAGGGCTCGCCGTGCGCCTCGATGAGCGCGCGGGCTTCTTCGACGTTCTCCCGTGTCACCCGCCGCGTCAGGTAGCGGTCGAGGAGGTACTGGAGCCCGAAAAAGCGTGTTGCCGGATACCGCCCCCCGCGCGACTCCAGGTAGGAGAACAGCCGCGTCGTCTCCGGCGGGTACTGGAGAAAGTGGCTGCTCTTGTACGAGTCGGTGTCGAGGATGAGGTTCTGGTCGTCGAGGTGCGGCAGCGTCATGGGGAGCCTCCTGGGAACTGTCCTCTGTGCTCATCTTTGCTCCTGTCCATTATGAGTTAGATGAATATAGAAGGTCCCCGCTGGGGGTACACATCCCCCGCAGCCCCCTTACCCGCGCATCAGGAAGTGTTCGATGATCGCGTGGTGGTCCTCGAAGAAGAGTTCGGGATGAGCGAGGGCTTCCGAGAGGGGCAGCCAGAAGGCGTCGGCGGCGTCGCTGGCGGCGCGCAGGATCGGAAGCTGGCCGATGCCGAGGTCGAAGTGGAAGGCGTGGGTGACCGTGCGCCCGCGCTGGCTGCGGTCGGGGTAGTCGAAGACGGCCTGGGCGCGCAGGGCCGCCCCGAGGTTCACGCCCTCGCCCAGCCCGGTCTCCTCGCGGACCTCGCGCACGGCGCAGTCGAGCAGGCTCTCGCCCTGCCCCAGGAAGCCGCCCGGCATGGCGAGCCGCCCGCGCCCCGGCAGCCCGGCCCGCCGTACGACGAGGACGTGCCCGCTGCGGGTCACCACCCCGTCCGCCGTGACGAAGACGGGCGGGAAGGGCGCGTCCTTCCACGCGGCGCGGTACTCGCGCAAGTAGTCGAACTCGGCGCGCAGCTCGGCGTACTCGGGCGTTCCCCGGAAGGTGGTCAGGAAGGCGTGGACGGCGGGCGGAACCATGCCCGACACGTCCTCCAGGCGGTCCTCGAGGTAGGCTTTCCGCACGTCGGTCGCGCTGAGGGGGCTGATGACGTGGGTGGGGATGAATTCCCAGCCGGGGAAGGAGCGCAGGTAGTAGCTGCTCTCGTCCTTGATATGCCCGATCAGGGCCACGTCGCTGCTGCCGCGCGTGTGCTCGCCGACGCCGCGCTGGACCTCGGAGAGCCACAGCCCCTCGTTGTAGAAGTAGTCGCGCACGTGGACGAACAGCAGGCGGCTGCGCGCCACGCCCGCCTCGCTCAGCATGGCGGTGATGACCCCCTGGCGTTCCTCCGCGGTGAAGGGGTTCTTGGTGTTCCGCGCGGCGCGGGCGCTCCCGATTACCACGATGAGCTTTTGCACGCTCCTCAGGGCTTCGAGCATCACGAGGAGATGGGCCTGGTGGGGCGGCTCGAATCTCCCGATGTAGACGCCGAAGGTGCGCCTGCGCCGGGTGGGCGGGGGAGAGGCCAGGGCGGGGTCGCGCGGGGCGGTCATGAGCCCACCATAAGACCTGGGGGAGAGGGGAAGGCGGGGGGCCTCCCCTGCGCGCTGCCCGGAAGATGAAGGTTTGCGGCCCACGTCCAGCCACCCAGGGCGTAGTGTGAGCCATGCACAGACTCGGCACGTCCGCAGCGGCCCTTCTCCTCACCGCCAGCCTCGGCGCGGCCCAGGCCGGGGGGGCGCAACCTCCCGCGCCGGGCGGCGGACAGGTGCAGGCGGCCACACCCGCCACCGTCGCCGCTACCCTGCGCGAGGCGGGGTACACGGTCACCGTCAACCCGGTCGAGGGCGACGACGAGCCCAGCCTGGCGGTGAAGGCGGGCGACTACGAACTCGACGTGTGGTTCAGCGGCTGCAAGGGCACGACCTGCGACCGCGTGACCGCGAGCACCAACTGGGATTACCGCGATGACGAGGAGAGCCTCGACACCGAGTTCGTCAACGAGTGGAACGGCAATTTCTTCACCCAGGCCTACGTGTACGAGGGCGGCTACTACCTCGACAGCACCCTCACCCTGCGGGGGGGCTACACCAAGGTGGCCCTGAGAGCCTGGATGGAGGATTATCTCGGCGACGTGGAGGACTTTGAGGCCGAGCTGCCCTGAGGCCGCGGTGCCTGGGCAAGGCCCCGCCCGCTCCCGACCCCCCGTGCCAGAATTGCCGCCATGACCGGAGCGGGAGCAGGCCCAGGCGCGGAGGCAGGTGCAGGCGGCACGCGGCGGCAGGTCGCCCTGATCGCGCACGACAAGAAGAAGCTCGAACTCGCCCTCTTCGCGCTCGCTCACCGGGAGGTCCTGGCGCGCTACCACCTCGTCGCCACGGGCACGACGGGCGGCATCCTCCAGAAGCAGACCGGTTTGAACGTCGAGCGGGTGCTCTCGGGACCCCTCGGCGGCGACCAGCAGATCGGCGCCCGGCTCGCCGAGGAGCGCATTACCGCCGTCTTCTTCTTCCGCGACCCCCTCACCGCCCAGCCCCACGAGCCCGACGTGACGGCCCTGGTGCGGCTGTGCGACGTCCACGACGTGCCCCTCGCCACCAACCCCGCGAGCGCCGAGGCCCTGGTGCTGTGGCTCAGGCAGCAGGAGGCCGGGCCGCCCGCCTGACCCTGCCGTCCCGTGCGGCGGGTCGGGTCGCCGATGGTGTGGTCCCCCGTTCAGTGGAGTTTTTCAAGCGCTCGGGGTAAAGGGTTCCCTTATATTGGTCACATGTGCGCCGCCGTGACGCCCCCGCTGTCCTCCGGTCTGCTGACCGACGTGGGGCGGCAACGGGACGTCAATCAGGACGCGGCCCTGGCCCTCGATCTGCCGGGGGGCGGGCTGTACGCCGTGGCGGACGGCATGGGCGGGCACGCGGCGGGCGAACTCGCGGCGACGGTGGCGCTCGACACGCTGGGCCAGCGCTACCTCGGCGGGCGCGGCCAGCCTCCCGAGCGGCTCGCGGAGGCGGTGCAGGCGGCCAACCTCGCGGTGTTGCGGCACGCGGTCGGCGAGTACGTCGGCATGGGCACGACCCTGCTCGCCGTTCTCATCGACCGGGGCGCGGCCCTGATCGCGCACGTGGGCGACTCGCGGGCGTACCTGCTGCGCGGCGGGGAACTCCACCGCCTCACCGACGACCACTCCTGGGTGGCCGAGCAACTGCGGCTGGGGCACCTCACCGAGGAGGAAGCGCGCGACCACCAGTGGCGCAGCGTGGTGAACAACGCGCTCGGCGGCGAGGAGCGGGTGCGGCTCGAACTCTTCGGCCTGCCCCTGCGCGCGGGAGACCGCCTGCTGCTGTGCAGCGACGGCCTGAGCGGGGTGCTCACCGACGCCGAACTCCTCGACCTGCTCGCGCGGCCCCTGCCGCCCGACGGGACGACGCGCCTGCTCGTGGACGCCGCGAACGACGCGGGGGGCCCCGACAACATCACCGCCGTGGTCGTGGACGTGCACCGCCCCGGTCGCCTGCCGCGCTACACCCTCCCCGAGCGGCAGGGGGACGGGCCCGCCTACGTGGACGTGCTCCTGAGCGCCCGGCGGGGCAGCAGTCCGCTGACCTACCTGCTGCTCACGGTCGCCTATTTCACTCTGCTCGGGGTGATGCTCGTTCCCGAGCGCCGCCTGTTGATCGGCCTCGTCGGCGCCCTGCTGCTGGGGGGGATCATCACCGCCCAGCGGGTGCTGCGGGCCCGGCAGGGCCATCCCCTCTTCCGGCGCTCGCCCCTGAACCGCGTTCTGCGCCCGGCCCGCTCCCGCCCGGCCCGCTTTCGGCGCGGGAGTTAGGGGCAGCCCCCCCCCGCCGTCCCGTTCCTCCCCCGCTAGAGTGGGGGCATGAAAGACATCGTGGAGACCGCGGGCGCGCCCGCCGCCATCGGCCCGTACAGCCAGGCCACCGTGCTCGGCACCCTCGTGTTCACGAGCGGCCAGATTCCGCTGCGGCCCGACGGCACCCTGGTCGAGGGCGGCGTCGAGGTCCAGACCCGGCAGGTGCTCGACAACCTGCGGGCCGTGCTCGCCGCCGCCGGAACGGACCTCGCCCGGGTGGTCAAGACCACCGTGTTTCTCGCCGACATGAACGAGTTCTCCACCATGAACGCCGTGTACGCCGAGTATTTCGACGCTCCCTACCCGGCCCGCTCGACGGTGCAGGTGGCCCGCTTGCCCCGCGACGTGCGGGTGGAGATCGAGGTCGTCGCCGAGCGGGAGTGAGCCTGCCCTTTGTGCCCCGTCTCTCCACGCCCGCGTGGGAAGCGTGACATCCTGCGGGGCGTGGTTGTCCTTCCCGTCCGCTTCGAACGCAGTCCCCGGCTGCACGCGATGCTCAGCCAAGAGCCGCACGCGGTGGGCACCCGCGTCGTCGTGCAGGGCAAGCGCGGCCTGGAGGTCGCCACCGTGCGCGGGGAAGCCTCCCCCCCCGACCCGCAGGGCCGCTACGGCACGGTGCTGCGCGCGGCTGGCCCCGAGGACCTCGCCCGCTGGGACGACCTCTTCCGCCAGGGCGAGGACCTGAAGTGGCTGCTGCGCGCCCGCGCCCGCGAGCGGCGGCTGCCCGTCAAGCTCGTCGCCGTCGAATTCACCCTCGACGAGAGCCTCGTGACGGTGAGCTACAGCGCCGAGGACCGCATCGAACTCGGCAGCCTGATTCAGGACCTCAGGTCACACACCCGCGCCCGGGTGAACTTCGCGGCGGTGGGCCCGCGCGAGCAGGCGCAGATGATCGGCACGCTGGGGGCCTGCGGGCGCGAGAACTGCTCGTCCAGCCACCTCCAGGAGTTCGCGCCCGTCAGCATCCGCATGGCGCGCGACCAGCAGCTTCCCCTCAACCCCGAAAAGCTCTCCGGCCCCTGCGGGCGGCTGCTGTGCTGCTTGCAATACGAGCACACCCAGTACCTCGACCTCCTGGGGGACCTGCCCCGCAAGAACGCCCGCGTCTGCCACGAGGGAAGCGGCGCGTGCGGCAAGGTCACCAAGCTCCATCCCCTCACCGGGACGGTGGACGTGCACACCGAACAGGGCATGATGCTGGGCGTGCCCGCCGCCGAGCTGCGCCGGATGCCCGACGCGCCGCAGGGCAAGGGCAAGAACGCCGAGGCGTGAGGACGGAAACGTCCCGGGAGAGGTCCTTCGCAGGAGGGGCCTCTTCTCATCTTGCCGCGCCGTGGAGCTGACGGCGTGAGCGTCGTGCTTCTCCTTCTGCTGGGCGTGGCGGGCTGGGCCGTCGCCTGCGCCTGGCGCTCCCGCAGTTCTCCCCGTTCCAGGCTGGAGGCTGGCTCGGGCTGGAAATCCCGGCCCGCCCGCATGACGACCGTGGGCAGACGCGTCTTCCCCAACCGCCTGATCGGCAGGGGGCGCCCCGGGACACCGCTCCTCCCCGTCCCCTTCCGCCCAGGCGACCTCGTGCGGGTGGACGGCGAGTGGTACCACCTCCCCACCCTGCGGCGGCTGCACCGGGCCGGGCGGCTCACCTGGGGCTCCCCGGGCTGGCGCGCGCTGGAACAGGCCGAGCGGGGAAGACGGCTCAACTGAGCCCCACCGGGCCAAAAAAAACTCCCTCTGAGAGGGAGCTTCGTGCTGGTCGAGGCGGCGAGATTTGAACTCACGACCCCTACCACCCCAAGGTAGTGCGCTACCAGGCTGCGCTACGCCTCGACGGCCAGCCCCAAGACTATAGATGCCCCCCACGCAGGCGTCAAGGGTGAGCGGATCGGCGTATCCTGCCCCCCGTGAGCAACCTAATGTTCGAGGAGAAGCTGCGGAATTACGCGCGGCTGGCGGTGCGGGTGGGTCTCGGCGTGCGGGAGGGGCAGCGCGTTCTGGTGCAGGCCCCGGTGGACACGGCGCCGCTCGCCCGACTGATCGTGCGCGAGGCGTACGCGGCGGGCGCGAGCTTTGTCGACGTGCGCTGGGACGACGACGACGTGCAGCTCGCCCGCTTCTCGCTGGCGCCGGAGGGGTCCTTCGACGGGCTCAGCCGCTGGCGGGTGGACGCCGAGAAGGAGACGGCGGAGGCGGGCGGGGCCGTCATCGCCATCCGCGCGACCAACCCCAACCTCTACGCGAACGTGGACCCGGCGCGGGTGACCACCCACCAGCGCGCGCTCGCCGCCTACCGCAAGCCCTATACCGAGCAGGTGATGACCAACCGCCTCAACTGGAACCTGATCTCCGCTCCCGTGCCCGAGTGGGCGGCGCTGATGTTCCCCGGCGTCTCCCAGGAGGAGGCCGTTCAGCGGCAGTGGGACGCCATCTTCGCCGCCACCCGCGCCGACCAGCCCGACCCGGTGGAGGCCTGGCAGAGCCACCTCGCCGACCTGAAGCGTCGCCGCGAGACCCTGACCGGGCGGCAGTACGCGGCCCTGCACTTCCGGGGCGGGGAGACCGACCTCACCGTGGGGCTGGCCGAGGACCACATCTGGGGCGGCGGCGCGGCGGACACTCCAGGCGGCATCACCTTCACGGCGAACATCCCGACCGAGGAGGTGTGGACCGCCCCCCACCGTGAGCGGGTGGACGGGGTGGTCGTGAGCACCAAGCCTCTGTCGTACAACGGCGTGCTCATCGAGGGCATCCGCATCCGCTTCGAGGGCGGGCGGGTGGTGGAGGCGACCGCCCGGCAGGGCCAGGAGACCCTGCGTCAGATGATCGACACCGACGAGGGCAGCCACCGCCTCGGCGAGGTCGCGCTCGTGCCCCACTCCAGCCCGATCAGCCGCTCGGGCCTGTTCTTCTTCAACACCCTCTACGACGAGAACGCCGCCTCCCACATCGCCATCGGCAACGCCTACCGCTTCAACGTGAAGGGCGGGGTGGACATGAGCGTGGAGGAATTCAATGCGAGGGGCGGCAACGACAGCCTCACCCACGTGGACTGGATGATCGGCTCGGGCGAGATCGACGTGGACGGGATCACGAAGGACGGCGGACGCGAGGCGGTGATGCGGGGAGGGGAGTTCGTGATCTGAGCCTGCGGCGGGTGGCTTGTCGCTTGTGGAGGCAAAGTGGAGGGGCGGCCTGGATTTTCTGGGCCGCCCCCTCCCGAACTGGGCCAGAGCATTGGACACAAGAATACTGTCATGCTGAGCGCAGCGAAGCATCTCCAACGGGCCTGACGAGACCCTTCACTTCGCTCAGGGTGACAATTTTCGTCAAATGCTTTGGAGCTCAGGCCCACGCCCCAGCCCTCCTCAAGCCACCCGCTCCACGCCACCAGCCCCCTACCCCTGCCCCGCCGCCAGCGCCGCCCCGATCACCCCCGCGTCGGGGCCGAGCTGGGCGCGGCGGATGGTGACGGGAGCGAAGGACGCGGCGTACTCGTCGGCGGCGGCCTGCACCCCCTGGAAGAAGGGGTCGCCGACGCTGGCGACGCCGCCGCCGATCACGAAGACTTCGGGGTCGAGGATCTTTTGCAGGTCGGCGAGGGCCACGCCGATGGCCCGCGTGGCCTGGTTCACCACCCGGCGGGCGGCGGGGTGGCCCTGGGCGGCGAGCGAGAAGGCCTCGGCGGTGGACACGTCGCGGTTCAGGGCGTAGCTCGCGTCGCGGGCGATGGCGGTGCCGCTGGCGACGGCTTCGAGCGCCCCGTCGAGCCCCGCGCCGCTCACCGGCCCGCCCGGCATCACCGTGATGTGCCCGATCTCCCCGGCGATGCCGTGCCTCCCCCGCCAGAGTTTGCCGTTCAGCACGATCCCCGAGCCGATGCCGGTGCTCACCGTCACGTACACGCTGCTCTCGGTGCCCCTCGCCGCGCCCAGGTACGCCTCCGCCAGGGCGGCGGCCTTGGCGTCGTTCTCCAGCACCACGCGCTGAGCGAGGCGGTCGCGCAACCCGTCCACGAGAGGCACGTCGATGAAGCCGTAGATGTTGGGGGCGAACTTGACCCGGGTGCGGTCGCTGTTCAGGGGGCCGGGCACGCCGACGCCGACGAGGGTGGCGTCCGGGTGCCGCGCCTGAAGCTCGCGCACCTGGGCGGCCACAGCGTCGAGGACGGCCTCCCAGCCGGTCTCGGGAGTGGGCTGGACGTGGCGGTCCTGGAGTTCTCCGTTCCGGAGAACGCCCGTGGCAATCTTGGTGCCGCCGACGTCCACGCCGATGCTCGTTTGATTCACTTCGTTCACCTCGCAGGGGGAGTGGGGCGCGGCCCGGAGTCTGGAAGGGCTTCCAGCCTGCGGGCCCGGGGGCGCGGCGGGGCCCTGCGGCCCGCACTCTACCCCGGGCCCCGGCGGGCGGGTCAGGCCCGCTCTATGTCGGGCGCGTCCCCGTCCCCGCCGCCGAGGAGCGCGAGCGCCTCCGGAAGCTGCACCTCGGGCACGTACAGACCCACGTCGCCCATGTACCCGCCCGTCTCGATCTCGATGACCGGGCTGCCCATCGCCCACTGGAAGGGGGTGCGCACCACGCTGACCACGCCGCCGTCCGACAGGGTGCGCCGCCAGCCCTCGGCGAGCAGCCGGGGCAGGGTGTCGAGGCGCCCCCACACGTCTCCCTGGTACATCCCCCGGTCCTCGAAGTGGGGCCCGCCGCTCACGTCGGCGCGCTTCCGGGGACGAGCAGCGGGGCGAGGACCGCGCGCACCCGCTCGGGCAGGGGCTCGGGGCGGTGCGCCTCGTCCACCCGGACCTGCACGGTGCGGGCGTAGGCGCAGGGCTCGCCGTCGGCCAGGAGGCGCGAGACGACCGTCCAGCTCGTGCGGCCCAGGCGCTCGACGAGGTTGTCCACCCGGACCCGCTGGCCCCAGAGCACCTCGCGGCGGTAGTCGAGCTCCAGGCGGGCGATCACCGAGTGGTCCTCGGTCTCCCGCACGCCGAGGTCGCTCATCAAGACCACCCGCGAGGTCTCCAGGTACTGCACGTACACGGCGTTGTTGAGGTGGCCCATCGCGTCGATGTCGCCGTAACGCATCTGGATCTCGGTGCGGTGGGCGCGGGTCCAGTCGAGCTCGGCCAGGTGGAGGGGCGCTGGCGGTTCGGCGGCGCGCGCGGAGGGGGAGGGGGTGCCGCTCGTCATGGGGCCATTATGCCGGGGCCGCCCCCTGCTGCGGCGCTATGCTCTGGCCCATGACCGCCCCCGACCCGCCGCCCTCCCACCCGGCCCACGGCCTGCGGGCGCGCTGGCGTCAGGTCCGGCGCCTGCCCTTTACCCTGATGCTCGCCTCGCTGCTCGCGGGGCTGGGGATCGTGCAGCTCACCTTCCAGCTCGGCAACCTGGGCTACCGCAGCGTGACCTGGGTGCGCGAGACCCGCGAGACCCAGGAGCGCGTCGAAGGTCTCGAGCGCGACGTGCGCGTCCTGAAGGAGGGCGTGGCCGCCGCCGAGGACCCTGCCTACCTCGAACAGCTCGCGCGCTGCCAGGGCTTCGTCGGGGTGGAGGAGGACGTGATCGTGGCGGTGGGGGCCCCCGAGACCCCCGGCGAGAACTGCGCGGCGCGGCGATTGCCCTGAGCCGGGCGGGCGTATGCTTCGGGGTATGTCACTCGTCGTGCTGGTCACCGTGCCTCCCGAACGCGCCGGGGAGATCGCGCGCACCCTCGTCGCCGAGCGGCTGGCGGGCTGCGTGAACGTCGTGGGGGGCCTGCACAGCGTCTACCGCTGGGAGGGCGAGATCGCCGAGGACCCCGAATCGCTCCTCATCATCAAGACCACGGGCGAGCGCTACCCCGACCTCGAGGCGCGCGTGCGGGCCATGCACCCCTACGAGGTCCCCGAAATCATCGCCCTCCCCTTCGACCGCGCCCTCCCCGAGTTCCAGAGCTGGCTCCTCGCCTCCACCACCCTGAGCGGAGGCTAGACCCCGGCCCCGGCCCCGGGCCTCGCCCCTCTGGACTGCGTTCAACGTTGAAGCTCTTGCATGCACTTTCATAGATGAACTCCAGCTCAAGACCCTACACTGGGGTATGACCGTGCACCGGGAGGAGGCGCAGCGGACTCAGGCCACGACGTCTGGCCGGTCCACGGCGCGGGCGGCCTCCCCGACCCCGGTGCCCCTGGAGGGGCTCGCCCTGCTGGAGGGCAGCGACCCCACCCTGATTCTGGAGCGGGTGGGGGAGCCCCTCCCCGGCGAGGCCGACTGGCCGGGAGGGGCCTGGCGGGGGGCGTTTGCCAACCACACCTTCGCCCGGCTGCTGGGGCAGACGCCCGAGCTCCTGCGCGGGGCGAGCCTGGAGGCCCTCTTCGCGGGGGCGGGGGAGAGCCTGCGGGCGGCGTTTCCGGAGGCGGCGGAGCTGGCCGCCCGGGGGCAGCCCTTCCGGGTGGACCTGCCCCTGCGCTCGGAGGACATCCGCTGGATGGAGGCCCAGGTCACGCCCCTGCGGCTGGGGGAGGGCGCGGGGACGGTGACCCACTGGCTGGCCGCCCTGCGCGACGTGACGGCGCAGCGCCAGGCGCTCGCGCTCGCCACCGGGCACACCCGCGCGATGCACCTCGCCGCGCAGGGGGCGCCCCTCCCCGAGATCCTGGGTGCCCTGATCGCCACCCTCGACGAACGCCTGCCCGGCAGCGCCGCCTGCGCCTCGCTGTGCGACGGGGACGACCTCGTGCTCGTGGGCCCGCCGCGCCTGCCCCCGCTCGCCGGGGGGGCCCGGCAGCCCGCGCGGGAGACGCGCGCCTTTTCCTGCGGGGGGGCCGTCTTCGAAGAAAAGCCCGTGCTCGCCCTGACCCCGCAGGGCTTTCCGGACGCGCTGCGCGGGCCCCTCGTCGAGGCGGGCTACCGCCGGGCCTACAGCGTTCCCATCCGCGAGGCGGGCGGGCCGGTGCTCGGCGCCCTGACCCTCTACGGACGCCGGGCCACCCCGCCCCACCCCACCGAGGCGGGGCTCCTCGCGCAGTTCGCGGACCTCGCCGCCCTCCTGATCGCCCGGCGCCTGGCCCTGCGCCGCCTGGAGTACCTCGCCTTCCACGACGGGCTGACCGGTCTGCCCAACCGGGCGCGCTTCATGGCCGTGCTGGAGGAGGCGTGCGCGGCCCTGGCGGGCCCGGCGCGCGCACCCCGGCGGGCGGGCGCGGAAGCCTTCGCGGTGGGCGTGCTCGACCTCGACGGCTTCAAGCTCGTGA
Organism: Deinococcus planocerae; assembly: GCF_002869765.1. Lineage (NCBI taxonomy): Bacteria > Thermotogati > Deinococcota > Deinococci > Deinococcales > Deinococcaceae > Deinococcus > Deinococcus planocerae. Next base: position 29,331 of record NZ_PNOR01000032.1, read on the forward strand.
ACGACGCGTACGGGCACGCCGCCGGAGACGGGCTGCTCGTCACGCTCGCCGGGCGGCTCACCGCGGCCCTGCCCCCGGGGGTGCTCGTGGCGCGCATGGGCGGCGACGAGTTCGCGCTCTTCGTGCCGGGAGGTGGCCCCCGTCGCCTGGGGGCGGTGCGGCGCCGGGTGGCCGCCGCCCTGACCTCCCCCTTCACGGTCGGGACGACCCCCGTGCGGGTGGGCGGAAGCCTGGGCTGGAGCCGCGCCCCCGCGCAGGCCCGCACCCCCGACGCCCTGCTGCGCCACGCCGACCAGGCGATGTATGGAATCAAGCGCGTGACGCGCGCCGCCCTCGCCAGTGCCCACAAAAAAGCGCCCCCCGGCTGGGAGGCGACCCTGGCGGGCCCTGAAGGACTTGAACCCTCGACCTACGGTTTTGGAGACCGCCGCTCTACCAACTGAGCTAAGGACCCACGCGCTGCCCCGGAACACGTCCCCGCCAGCGAGCCCGGGCAGCATAGCAAAGGCCCCGGCGGGCGCGCAAGGGTGGACGCCTGAGCCGCCGAGCCGCCGCGAAGTCCTGGGTTTGGGGACGACCCCTGTGCGGGCCGCTCGCCGGGTCAGTCAGCTTCGCCGACCGCTCCCCCGAGCCTGGGACTGCTCCACAGGAGAGGGGAGCCACGGGGCGAGAATCTTGGGGAAGAAAGCCTGAGAAGGGGGGTGTCCATCCATCCGGACCCCTCATAGGGGAGAGCTCTCCTGCGGCGTCCTCCGTCACGACTCCAGACCCCCCACCCGAGCTAGGCTGCGCCGCGTGCCCCCCGACCCCAAGACCCGGCCCCTCCCCGACGGAGCGCGTGAGCGGGCGCCGCTCGTGCTCGCGGCGCTGGAGGCCCTCTACCCGGACGCCCGCACCGAACTCGTCTTCCGCACCCCCTTCGAGCTGCTCGTCGCCACGGTCCTGAGCGCCCAGGCGACCGACGTGAGCGTGAACGCCGCCACGCCCGCCTTATTTACCCGCTACCCCGACGCCCACGCGATGAGCACGGCGGGCGCCGAGGATCTCGAACCGTACATCCGCGCCATCGGGCTGTCCCGGGCCAAGGCGCGCAACCTCGCGGCCCTCGCCCGGCTGCTCGTCGAGCGGCACGGGGGCGAGGTGCCGAACGACTTCGGGGCCGTGGTCGCCCTGCCCGGCGCGGGGCGCAAGACGGCGAACGTGGTCTTGAGCAACGCCTACGGCTACCCCGCCATCGCCGTGGACACCCACGTGGGCCGCCTCGCCCGCCGCCTCGGCCTGAGCGTGCAGACCAACCCCGACCGGGTGGAGGCGGACCTCGGGGGGCTTTTCCCGCGTGAACGCTGGGTCTTCCTCCACCACGCCCTGATCTTCCACGGGCGCCGCGTCTGCGTGGCCCGCCGCCCGCGCTGCGCCGAGTGCGTGCTGCTCGCCTTCTGCCCGCAGGTCGGGGTGGAGGCGTGAACTGGCGCTTTTCGCGTCAGCTCTGGCTCTACCTTGCCTCGGCCTTCACCTTCGGGCTGTCGCAGGCGTTCGCGGCGCTTTTCCTGAACTTCTCCCTGCGGGCGCTGGGCCTCGGCGCCGAGTGGCGGGGGCTCGTCACCGCCCTCCCGGCCCTCACCCTGGCGGGGCTGGGCCTGCCCGCCGTGGCGCTGGCCCGCCGCATCTCCAACGCCCACACCCTCAAGCTCGGCAGCGCCTTGAGCGTGATCGGGGCCGTGATCCTGGCGCTGGCGGGGGGACCGGGGGCCGCCATCGCGGGGGCGCTCGTGCAGGGGGCGGGGGCGGCGCTGCTCTCGGTGGCCGGGTCCCCCTTCATGGCGAACCACAGTGACGAGACCAACCGCGTGACCCTGTTCAGCGTGCAAAGCGCCCTGATGACCGGCGCGGGGTTCGTGGGCAACCTGCTCGGCGGGCAGGTCCCGGGGGCGTACGCGGCGGCGACGGGCACCGCCCCGGACGGCCTGGAGGCGCTGCGGGCGGCGCTGCTCATGTCGGCGGGCTTCCAGCTCGCGGGCCTGATCCCGGTCCTCCTGCTGCGCCCCAGCGGGAAACCGCGCTCGCCGGGCCGTTCCCTCGCCGTGCGCGACAAGCTCACGATGATCCGGCTCGTCGCGCCCAACGTGCTCGTCGGGCTGGGGGCGGGGGCGACCATTCCCTTCCTCAACGTCTTTATCGAGGGCAAGTTCGACGTGGACTACGCCGGGCTGGGCACCCTCTTCGCCTGGACGAGCCTTGCCACGGCGGCGACCGCCCTCCTGCAACCTCTCCTCGTGCGGCGGCTGGGGCAACTGACCGCCGTCCTGATCGTGCAGGCGGCGAGCCTCCCCTTCCTGGCGTTGCTGGGTTTTGCCCCGCAGCTCTGGATGGTGAGCGCGGCTCTCTTTACCCGCGGCGCCCTGATGAACGCGGCGGGCCCGGTCTATTCCGCCTACGCGATGTCCGCCCTGCCGGAGGAGGACCGCCCGATGTACTCCGGCATCAACCTGATCGCCTGGGACGCGGGCTGGGCCGTGAGCAGCCTCATGTCCGGGGTGGTGCGGGGGGCGCTGCCCTTTTCCGTCGCCTTCAACGTGCTCTTCGCCTGGACCCTGCTGATGTACGCGGGGAGCGTGGTCTTGATCTACCTGGGCCTGTACCGCCCCGCGCGGCGCAGCGGACACCCGGCGGCGCGGGCGAGCGCGGGGCCCACCTCCTGAGGGCCCCCGTTGCGGGGCCACTCTCTGAAGGCCTTCCCGGCGCCCGGCACCTGGGGCGGGGGTACACTGAGCCCCGATGAGTGACACCGGACCCTTTCAACGCCTGTACCGCGTGCAGCAGCTCGACCTGGACCTCGACCGGCTGCGGGCGGAGGAGGCGAGCATCCCGGGTGACCTGCGGGAGGCCCGCGCCGAGCAGGAGCGCTTGAACAACGAGCTGGAGGACACCGAGATCACCCTGGAGGGCGTCGAGAAGAGGCTGCGCCAGCTCGAACAGGACCTCGCCGGAACCCGCGAGCAGGTGCAGCGCGCCCGCGAGGAACAGGACAAGAACGCCTTCGACGCCCGCACCCAGTCGCAGTACGGCAGCCGCATCCAGATGCTCGGCGAGCGCGCCGAGGAGATGGAAGAAGACCTCACGCCGCTGCGCGAGCGTGTCCGCGACCTCTCGACCCGGGCCGCCGAGCTGCGCGCCGAGCACCGCGCCCTGCGCCCCCGCCTCGCCGAGCTGGAGGCCCAGGACGAGGCCCGCGTGAGAGGGTTGCGCGACCAGGGCGCCGGAATGCGTGACGAGCGGGCCACGCTCGTCGCCGCCCTCGACTCCCGCACCGTCAAGGAATACGACCTGATCCGCAAGTCGAAAAAGGGCCTGGGACTGGCCGAAATCCAGGGCGGACGCTGCACCGGCTGCAACGTCAACCTGCCCGTCAACGTCCAGCAGCGCGCGGCCCAGGGCAAGTTGCCCCCCGTCAAGTGCCCGTCGTGCGGGCGGTTCCTGATCAAGCTGGGTTAAACGGCGGCAGGGGCACAACCGGCTTGCGCGAGGGCCAGTCTCTGGACTTCTCCCGAGGCCTGCCCACATCTAGTACCCGATCCTGAAGAGGCCTACAATCTCTTGTACCCGGGAGCGTGTACAGTCACCCGACAAAAGTAACCGAATCGTGATTCGGCCCTGACCAAGCGCACTCCCTCACCGGGGAGTGGGGCTATCCCTGTCATTTCAAGGAGACTTCGCCATGACCACCGCGCCCGACCGCAACCTCAGCAACTTCGACGAGAACGCCCACCACATCGCCAGGCGGCAGTACCTCCAGCCCGGCGACGGCGACCTCGGCGGCATGTTCCGCCGCATCGCCGACTGGGTGGCGGGGGCAGAGACCCCGGAGGCGCGGCTGGCGTGGGCGCAGAAGTATTACGACCTGATGGCGGAGAAGAAGTTCTGCCCGGGTGGGCGCGTGCTGGCGGGAGCGGGGACGCAGCACGGGAACGTTCTCAACTGCTTCGTGCAAGGTGCGACAGATCACAGTCCTGAGAGCTTCGACGGCGTGATGGAAGTCGCCAAGAAACTCGCCCTGGTGACCAAGGTGGGGGGCGGCAACGGGGTGAACCTCGACGTTTACACGCCCCGCGCCGAGAGCAGCCGCCCGGACGCGGGGGTGCGCGGCTGGGCATACATGAGCGCCGCCCACCCCGATGTGTCCGACTTCATCGACGGGTTGATGCGGCCCCCCACCCAGCCCGACGGCGAGAAGCAGCCCGTCGCGGTGCGCAACTGGACGCGGGTGGTGTACGGCCACGCGATTCCCCCCGAACTCGTCGCCTCCGCCCGAATGAGCGGCGTGCAGATCGTCCGCGCGCTCCCCGACGGCGTGCAGCCCGTCGCCGACGACATGGGCGGCATCATCGACGCGGCCCGCGCGGTCGCCGAGAGCGCCAAGGTGGGCGTCGAGCCGCGCATCGACCTCTCCGAGATGCGGCCCGAGGGAGCGCCTATCAAGGGCTCGGGGGGCACGAGCAGCGGCCCAGTCTCCTTCTTGATGGAGATTTTCGACAACTTCCTGGAGTGGGCCAACCGGGGCGGGGAGACGAGCGGGCCGATCAACACGCTGCGGTTCGTGTACGCGCCAGTCCTTCGAGTTGTGAGGCAGGGCGGCACCCGACGCGGCGCTGGGATGGCGACCATCTCCATCGAGCACCCCGACGTGCTGGACTTCCTGACCGCCAAGGACCTCGACCGCGAGGCCGCCGAGGGCGACATCTCCACTTTCAACATCTCCATCCTCGTCACCGAGAAGTTCTGGCAGACGCTTTCTGGCGACGGGCTGTGGCACGTGGACGTGCAGGACGTGCCCGGTAAGTATTACCTCGAAGCGCAGGGCGGGATGTACGACGGGCGCCTGCCCACCCTCCCCGAACGGGCGGAGGACGGGGCGCGCGGGGTGCCGCTGTACCGCACCGCGCCGCAGGGCCGCTACAACCCCGCCGACAAACGGCCCGGGATTCCGGCGAAGTGGCTGTGGGACCAGATCGCGCAGCACGCCTGGGCGACGGGGGAGCCGGGCTTGATCTTCGTGGACCGGGTGAATGAGTACTCGGCGCTCAAGAACCTGGGGAAGCGGTACGAGATCAGGAGCACGAACCCGTGCGTGACGGGGGATACGCTCGTCGCGGTGGCCGACGGACGGGGCGCGGTGAGCTTCCGTGAGTTGACCGAGGCGGGCGTGGACGTGCCCGTGTACACGAAGGACGACCGGGGCAACGTGGCCGTGCGCTGGATGCGCAACCCGCGCGTGACGGGCTACGACCAGCCCATCTATGAGGTGACGTTCGACGATGGGCTGAAGGTCCGGGTGACGGGAAACCACCGATTCAACCTGACGGACGGCACGGCCCGGGAGGCGCTGGCGCTCCAGCCGGGGGACTCGGTGGCGTCGCTGACGCGCTTTCATGCCAAGTTCGACGAAGTGCTGCCGCACATGACGAAGACCCGGAGCCAGAACTACGTGTGGCTCACCAGCGGCAAGGGTCAGCCGAAGGGCGAGCACCGCCTCATCGCTGCCTTCGCCCTTGGCCGCGCTCTCAAGACGGGCGAGGTCGTACATCACCGCGACTACGACGCGCAGAACAACCGTCTCAGCAACCTAGCAGTCATGACGGTGGAGGCGCACGACAACCTGCACCGGGCCGACATGCTGGGCGACAACAACCCCATGCGCGAGCGGTGGTGGGGCCAGCTCACGGACGCTGCAAAGGACGCCTACCGCAGCCGTATGAGTGCCGTGACCTCCGGCGAGCGCAATGGCCGCCACTCGGGGCTGAGTCACAACGAGCTGGTGGAGGCCGCCCGGGAACTCGCCCGAGCCCTGGGCCGAGGGTTCACGAACCGCGAATGGCAGACCTACGCCAAGGAACGCGGCCTCCCTCAGAGCTTCTCTGATCACCGCGAGGCGGAGCTGGGGAGCGTGAACGCCCTCTCCGAGCGGGTGGCCGCCGAACTGGGTCTGCCTGCCCTGCCGCGCGGTGTGGGCCAGTCCCGTCAGGCCGTCCATAACTTCGACCTGTACCAATCGGCGCTCGCCTCCGGTTACGTGGCCGTGCGGCACGAGGGCAACTTTTACCCCATCGTCACCCGCGCCTGTGAGGACTGCGGCACGCACTACGAGCAACCCTGGAACCGCCGCGAGGTGAGCTACTGCCGTCCCTGTGGCCTGAAGCGTGCCTCCGCCGCCGGACGTGAAGGGGCGCGGTCCACGATGGGGCGGGTCAGCGAGAACACCAGCGAGCGCCAGGTGCGGGCCTTCAACGACTTGAAGTTCCGCCTAGGCCGTCGTCCGCTCAAGACGGAATGGGAAGCCCACTGCCGTGAGGCAGGAGTGCCCGTGCGTCTCCATCCGGGCGGCTTGCCGACTTACGCCTCTCTGACTGAGCGCGCCAGCGTGGCGAACCACCGCGTCGTGGCGGTGGAGTGCGTAGGGCAGGAGGACGTATACAACGGTACGGTGGACGAGTTCCACAATTACTACATCGGGCACCACACTGTATCTGCTCAAGGCGAAAAACCTCGCTTCAGTTACGTAAATACCCGACAGTGTGGTGAGATCCCACTTACAATTGGAGAACCCTGTGACCTCGGCGCCATCAACCTCGCCGCCTACGTGAAGGGCAGCACCTTCGACTACCCGACCTTCCGCGCCGACGTGCGGACCTGCGTGCGCTTCCTCGACGACGTGCTCGACGTGAACGTCTTCGCGCTGGAGGACAACCGGGTCGCCTCCCAAGACCTGCGCCGCCTCGGCCTGGGCGTGATGGGCCTCGCCGACGCCCTGATCAAGATGGGGCTGCGCTACGACAACGAGGCCGGACGACAGGCGATCTACGACATCATGAGTGCCCTGCGGGAAGAGGCGGTCGCCGAGAGCGAACGGCTGGGTCAGGAACGGGGCGTGTACCCCGTCTACCAGCGTAACGCGAAGAAGGTTCCGCACGGGCCGCGCCGGAACGTCGCCGTCCTGACCGTTGCACCAACCGGCACGACTAGCATGCTCATGGGCGTCTCCTCCGGCATCGAGCCCGTCTTCAGCCCCTTCATCTGGCGCAAGATCGGCTCGGAGTACCGGGCGCTGCTGGCCCCCCTGTTCGTGGAGCTGCTCAACCAGTACCCGGCCCCCGCAGGTCTTGAGAAGGACGGCGGCTGGGACTGGGACAAGGTGACGGAGGCGATCAGCGAGAACCACGGCTCGGTGGTGGGCCTCGCCTTCATCCCCGAGGCGCTGCAACAGGTGTTCGTGTGCGCCCACGACATCAAGCCGGAGGACCACGTGCGGATGCAGGGCACCGTGCAGCGGGCCTTCGACGACGGGGGGCAGCACGCGTCGAACAGTTTGTCCAAGACGATCAACCTGCCCAATTCCGCCACCGTGGAGGACGTGCAGGGCGCCTACAGCGAGGCGTACAAGACGGGCTGCAAGGGCATCACCGTCTACCGCGACGGCTCGCGCCAGTTCCAAGTGCTCTCCACCAGCAAGAAGAAGGAGAAGAAGGCCGAGGAGACGCCCGCCGAGGCGGTGGCCGAGGTGATGGGGGAGAAGACCGAGGAAGTCGTGACCCAGCCCGAAGTCCAGAGCGTCCCCGCGCCCGCCGCCGTGTCCGTCCCCCTGCCCAGGCCCACGGCCCACAACCCGCAGCCCACCACCCCCGTCTACGAGCGCCCGGTCCGCCTCCAGGGCATCACCGACATGGTGAAGCTCACCGACCCGACGAGCGGGCATCGGCGGTCCTTCCTGGTCACCGTCAACCACCTGGGCGGCAAGCCCATCGAGGTCATGGTGATCAGCGGGCGCGCGGGCGACGAGGCGAACGCCGACTCCGAGGCGCTGGGCCGTGTGGTCTCCATCGCCCTCCAGCACGGCGTTCCCGCCCAGGCCCTGATCAAGACCCTGCGCGGCATCAACGGCGGCCTCTACGGCAGCTACAACGGTCGTCTGGTGGGCTCCAAGGCCGACCTGATCGCCGTCGCCCTGGAGACCTTCCAGAAGGACATGGATGCCGCCGCTCTGCCGCCCCTCGCCGGGGCCAGCGTGGACGCGCCTGCCCTCGCCCCCGCTGCCCCGAGCGGCGTCAGCGTGGAGGGCCTGAGCCGCGAACGCTGCCCGGTGTGCGAGGAGCGGGCCGTGATCCGGGAAGAGGGGTGCCTGAAGTGCCAGGCGTGCGGGTACTCGAAGTGTGGCTAAGGAGATAAAATGCCTTTTAACGCGAAAGCTTATAACGTGGTAATTGCATCACCTTCAGATGTGACAGAAGAGAGGGACGCCGTTGAAAACACTGTATTGAAATGGAACACTGAAAACGCTGAGCACCATAAGTTAATTTTTCTACCCGTTAGGTGGGAGAATAACACACTGCCTGAGTATGGAAGGAGGCCCCAAGAGGTAATCAATAGTCAGATAATTAGAAATAGTGACATCTTAATTGGCATCTTTTGGACGCGTCTTGGGAGTTCAACAGGAAGAGCTGACTCAGGAACCATAGAAGAGATGCAAGAAATGTTAGAAGCGGGCAAAAGAGTAATGCTTTATTTCTCTTCAAAGAGGTCAGACACAGATTCCATAGATGCGGATCAGTATGCTGCCGTCAAAAAATTTAAAACTGAGGCGAGTCAGAAGGGTTTGCACGACTCGTTTTCAACTACAAGCGAGCTCATAGAAAAGTTGCGTCGCCACCTTGATAAATTGGCAAGATCGTTGGATGGCTATGCGGATGTAGATGGAGCTGACACAACCGTAAATCGGCCCAACAGGGACTTAAGCATGATAGATCTAGCTATTAAGAACGTCGGCTCCCTCAAGTATCAGTTTGAAATCGAGCGAGATAGTGAACCCATTAATGAAAGACAGGGTAAAGTCATACTGAGAAAAGCGAAAAGTATATTGATGTCTATGCACGATGTACCCCCAAGCGACCATTCAACGGCTAGAGCACTTCGTGAACTTTTGATCGCATTTACAAAGATGGATGAGTTTGGTATCTATGCGGATGGAGGTGAAAGCTGGAGGCAGTTCTGGGTTAGTGGTGTAGAAGTGTTGGATGAGTCCAGAAAAACTTTAGAGGAGCTGAAGAAAGTTGCTTAATGCTGATAAAATCACCCAATCTATATATGAGAGACTGGCAGGTTTGCTTGAGGAGGAGTATTGTCGAGTGCATGGTAAATTTGCGGAAGCGGCTGTCGAGGATGGAGAACTCAAGGTGAGGTGTTGTTGCGAGGATTTAATGGGCCGCTGTAAAGAGAAAATCTCGGGTGCCTCTTAGGAGCCTTAGTAATATGGGCAGCGTATGGTTTGGCAAGGAAACGTGTTGTTAAGATCATTTCAAAAGCCTCTCTTGCTGATTTCACTGTTATCAGTGCCTACAAAAACACCTTTATAGCCTCGCAATCGGCGACGCCACCGGCCTAATGGTCTGCCCCTGCGCGATGTCGAGGAGTGAATCAATGGTGTCTCATCATTGATTCTCGGTGGAATCATATCTATCGAGAATCAATGGTTCACTTGAACGGTGAAGGGAATGCCTGAGACCTGCCTTGCTTTCTGAACAGGCTTTTCTCCCCCTCAATCCTGACTCGTGATGAACGGCAGGTTGCGGTCGAATTGGGCGCGGTCGAGGCCGTAGCCGTAGACGAAGGCGTCGGGGATGGTGAAACCCAGGTACTCGACGGGGACCTCGACCTTGCGGCGGCTGGGCTTGCTCAGCAGCGCGGCGACCTTGAGGCTGGCGGGGCCACGCCCCTGGAGGTAGTGCAGGAGGTAGTTCATCGTGATGCCGGTATCCACGATGTCCTCGACGAGGAGGACGTGCCTGCCGCTGATCGGGAATTGCAGGTCCTTGACGAGCTTGACCTCGCCGCTCGTCTGCTTGGCGTCACCGTACGAACTGGCCTGGAGAAAGTCGATGGTGCAGGGCAGGCCAAGCGAGCGCACAAGGTCGGCGTGGAAGAGGAAGGCGCCGTTGAGGACGCAGATCAGGTGGGGGTCCTTGCCCTGGTAGTCGGCGCGAATCTTGCGCCCGAGCTCCTGAATGCGGGCCTGAAGCTGCTCGGGCGTGATCTGCACGGGGCCGTTGCCGGGGGCGAGGCTCATATCGCGCCCAGGCTAACACGCGGCCCCCGGTCTCTCTCTGCCCGCCCGTATACTCCGCCCCATGACGGGCGGGTTTGCGGTGAATGTCGAGCGGGTGCCGGGCGTCCTGGGCCGCATCGTGCGCGAGCGGGTGCAGGACTACGCGGGGGCAGAGGAGACGCCGGGTCCACCCCGTCCCCGCCAGCGGAGGTTCCACGCCGCCCTCTCCGGCCCGGCCCTCGCCCTGGTCGCCGAGGTCAAGCGGGCCAGCCCCAGTGAGGGCGCCATCGCCCCCCTCAACCCGGCGCAGGCCGCCCGCGCGTACCAGGCGGGGGGTGCCTCGGCCATCAGCGTCCTCACCGAGCCCCGCCACTTCGACGGGAGCCCGGAGGCGCTGCACGCGGTCGTGGCCGGGGTGGACATTCCGGTCCTGCGCAAGGATTTCGTCGTCCACCCCGCCATGCTGCGCGAGGCCGCCGACTGGGGAGCGTCCGCCGCCCTGTTGATGGTCAGCGTGCTCGGCGAGGCGGTGGGCGACTACCTGCGGACGGCCCACGGGCTCGGCCTCGACGCGCTCGTGGAGGTCCACGACGAGGCGGAGCTGGAGGTGGCGCTGGCGGCGGGGCCGGAGATCATCGGGGTGAACAACCGCGACCTGACCACCCTAAGTATCGACCTCGGGGTGAGCCCGCGCCTGATCCGCCGTGCCCGGGAGGCGGGCTTCACGGGCGTCCTCGTCGCGGAGAGCGGCTACCGCACGCCGGAGGACCTGGCCGGAGTGCGTGACCTCGCCGACGCCGTGCTCGTAGGGAGCAGCCTCGCGGGCAGCGGCGACCTGGAGGGGGCGGCCCGGCGCCTGCTGGGGCGTTGAGTCCCACGCTCCGCTTCCTGGGCACAGCGGACAGCAAGGGCGTGCCGCGCTTCTGGTGTGGCTGCCCCGTCTGTCAGGAGGCCCGGACGGAAGGCGTGAACCGCCGCACCCGCAGCGCCGCCCTCGTCCGTGGAGCAGGTCAAACCCTGCTCCTCGATTGCGGCCCGGACCTCCACGGGCAGCTCGCCCGGCTGCCGGGGCCGCTTGTGCCGGACGCGGTGGTCGTCTCGCACGCGCATAACGATCATCTGCTGGGACTGGGGGACCTGCTGGACTATGCCGTCTACGCGGGGGGGGACCTGCCCATGAACGGCGCCCTGGCCGGGCAGACGGCGCTGGCTCCCCTGCCGGTCTACGCGCCCGCCGAGGTTCTGCCCCAGATCGAGGACCGCTTCCGGTACGCCTTCCGCAAAGGCCCCCGCGTCCATCCCTTCCCCGAGGAGGGCCTGCGAGTCGCAGGGGTCCACGTCCGCGCCTTCCGCGTTCCCCACGGGGCGAACGGGCACAGCCACGCCTTCCGGCTGGACGGCCCCGGCATCCGCACCGCGTATGTGACCGACGCCATCGACATCCCCGAAGAGACGGTGCGGACGTGGTTGACGGGCCTCGACCTCCTGATCCTCGGCACGTCCTTCGCGGACGAGTCCGGGGCCGTTCACGCCACCCGCAGCGTGTACGACGTGCGCGAGGCGGTGGCGCTGCCGTGGGCGCGGGCGGCCCGCCGCGTCCTCCTCACCCACCTGTCGCACGACGTGGATGTGCGGGCCGTGGGGCTGCCGGAGAGGTGGGCCTTCGCGCGGGACGGGCTGGAGACCCGGCTCTAGCCTCTGGCCCCGCTCTACACTGCCCCCATGCTCGCCGCCCTGTACCTGCTCCTCACGCTCGCCTTCGCCGGGGTGCTGCTCGCGCTCCTCCTGCGGCCCGGCGCGGCGCGGGCGGGCGCGGTGTGGGGACTGGCGGCCCTGCTGCCCCTGCTCGCGGCCTGCGCGGGAGCCCTGGTGGGGCAGGCGCGCGCCGCCCGGGTCCTCGCCGGGTTTGAGGCCCGCCCGGTGACGGTCACGGTCACGAACGGGGACGCCTCCCGCACCCTCACCCTGAGCGCTCGGGATGCCGCCTGCGTCGAGCGGGCCGTGCGGCTCCATACCCGTAGCGAACTGCTCACTCCTGAAGGATCGGTGCCCCTCCTCCCAGACACACGGGTGACGGGTTCCCTCCCGCCCCAGGCCGTCGTGGAGGCGCTGGGGGTGCGTGGGGGGCTGAGCTGCCCGGGGTTGCGCGCGTTGCCGGGGGAGGATGCCGGGGAGTGAGGTTGGGCGGGGAGGGGCGCTGAGGGGCGCTTCGGTTCACCCCCTCTGCTCCGCAGCTTTTCGAGTCCCAGCCCCCCTCTGCAAGCAGCTCTGCGAGTCAAGGGGGAGGGGCGGAAAGATGGGGAGTGGGCGGTAAGCGGTGTTGGGGTTGGTCACGCGCCCCCTCACCCCGACCCTCTCCCGCAAGGGGAGAGGGAGCGAAGAAGCCAAAGCTTTTGCGCTTTTCAAAACGCAAATCCGGATGGCCGATGAGTGGACGGTCCTGGCCCACCACCACGTCGGCTCGCGCAGCGAGACGGTGGGCTCGCAGATGGGACACGACAAGTTCAGACATTGCGCCCAGAAAGACACGACCACCCACGCCGCCCGTAGACCCTTGCCGAGCGCAGCGACAAGCTCCCCCTGCCCTCCTGGGGGTAGGGGGCGGGGGGGTGGGGGCAAACCGTCGCAAGTCGCCCTGCCCCCTTCACTCCCCCAGATACCGCCGCAACTCATCCAAACTGTGCCCCGTCCCGATCACCACCAACTTGTCGTGAGGCCGAAGCGTATCCTCCGCCCGCGGCGTCACCTCCACCTTCCCCGCCCGGCTGATGGCGATGACCTGCACCCCAAACCGCCCCGTCAGGTTCAGGTCCCGCAGCGACCCCCGCAACCGCTCGTTCGCCTCGATCTCGACGATGGCGTAGTCCCCCCCCAGGTCGAGCGTATCCACGATGTTCGGCGTGGCGATCTGCCGCGCGAGCCTTACCCCCATGTCGTGCTCGGGCCGGATCACCAGGTCGGCCCCGATCCGCTCCAGCACCCGCCGCGCCATCTCGTCCACGGCCTTGGTAACGACGTAGGGCGCGCCGAGGCTCTTGGCGTTCATCGTGGCGAGGATATTCGCCTGCACGTCCGTGCCGATGGCGACGACCACCACGTCGAAGTCGGCGGCGCCGATGCTCCGCAGCGCCCGCTCGTCGGTGGCGTCCACGATGGCGGCGTGGGTGACGCGGTTCATCACCCGCTCCACGTTGTCCTCGTTGTGGTCGATGGCGACGACCTCGTGGCCCATCTCGTAGAGGGTGGTGGCGACGGCGGAGCCGAAGCGGCCCAGGCCGATCACCAGGCATTGTTTGGTCTTCATTCGGGCGGGCCTCTTTTCGGGAGACAGGGTAGCGCGGGGCAGGCCGGAATGGGGAGGTCGTCGGGGTGCCTCCCCGCCCCCTACCCGACCAGAATGTCGCGCTCCGGCGGATACTGGACGCCCCGTGTCTGACTGCCCCGCAGGCTGAAGGAGGTGGCGAAGGTCAGGGGGCCGATGCGCCCGAGGTACATCAGCACGCTCAGGATCACCAGACCGGGGTCGTTGATCAGGTGGGTGGTGTTCATGCTCAGGCCGACGGTGGCGGCGGCGCTCACCGTCTCGAACAGCAGGTGGGTGAAGCCGAGTCTCGGGTTGGTGGCGAGCATGGCGAAGAAGGCCGAGGCCACCATCAGCGTGTAGAGGGTGGTCACGGTCCCCGCCCGCACCAGGTTTTCCGGCTCCACCCGCCGCCCGAAGACGATCAGGTCGCCGCGCCCGCGCACCATGTTCCACGCGCTGCCCACCAGGATGGCGAGGGTGCTCGTCTTGATGCCGCCCCCCGTTGAGCCGCTGTTGGCCCCCACGAACATCAGGGCGATCAGCAGGAAGAGGCTCGCGCTCGTCATCGCGGAGATGTCCACCGTGGCAAAGCCCCCCGAGCGCGGCGTCACGCTCTGGAAGAAGGAGGCGAGGAGCTTGGTCCCGAGGTCGAGCGGCCCGAACGTCCGCGCGTTCGTCCACTCCAGCACGAGCAGGAGGACCATCCCCACGAGGAGCAGCACCCCGGTCGTCAGCAGGGTGAGCTTGGAGTACACCAGGAGACGGTTGCGCCGGGGATTGAGCAGGTGGGTCACCGCGTTGAGCTGCACCAGGAAGCCCAGCCCCCCCAGGATGATCAGCGTGCTGACCGTGAGGCTCACGAGGGGGTCGCCCACGTACTGCCCCATCCCGCCCGGCACGACCACGAAGCCCGCGTTGTTGTAGGCACTCACCGCGTGGAAGACCGCCTGGTACAGCCCCTCGCCCCACCCGAACTGCGGCACGAAGCGCAGGGCGAGGAGCACGGCCCCCGCCCCCTCCGCCACGAAGGTGTACAGGAAGATGATGCGGATGAGGGACACCACCCCGCCCACGTCGAGCGCGTTGATCTGCTGGACGAGGTGCTGGCGCTCGGTGAAGTTCACCCGCCGCCCGGTCAGGAAGGCGAAGAGGGTCCCGAAGGTCAGGATGCCCAGCCCGCCGATCTGCGAGAGCACCAGGATGATGACCTGCCCGGCCCGCGTGAACGTCTCGCCCGTATCCGCCACGACCAGCCCGGTGATGCAGATGGCGCTCGTGGCCGTGAAGAGCCGGTCGATGGAGTTCAGCGCCGCGCCGGGGGCGGTCACGCCGGGGAGGTGCAGCAGCCCGGTCCCGAGCGCGATCCCCACGAGGTACACCACGGCGATGAGCTGCGGCGGCGTGAAGCGCGACATCAGCGACCGCCGGGGCGGGCCGGACGGGCGCGGGGCTCGGGGAAAGGGAATCAGCATGGGTTACCCGATCAGGATGTCCTTTTCCGCCGGGTACTTCACCAGGTCCTGCTCCCCCCGGCTGTTGAAGGCCACCGCGAAGGTCAGCGGCCCGATGCGCCCGAGGTACATCAGCCCGATCAGGACGATCTCCTGCGCCGGGTTGAGGAGCGGCGTGGCGTTCATGCTCAGGCCCACCGTGGCGAACGCACTCACCGCCTCGAAGAAGAGCTGCACGAAGAGGACGTTCGGGTTGGTGTTGAACACCAGCAGCAGGATGAACATGACGTTCACGAGCCCGATGCTCAGCAGCCCCACCGTCATCGCGCGGATCACCGTCTCGCGGTCGATGCGGCGGCTGAACAGCACGATCTCGCCCCGCCCGCGCACCATGCTCCACGCGGAGGCCATCATCACGTAGAAGGTGCTCGTCTTGATCCCGCCGCCCGTCGAGCCGGGATTCGCCCCGATGAACATCAGGATGATGGAGATAAAGAGGGTGGCGAGCCCCATCGCCCCGTAGTCGAGGGTGTTGAAGCCCGCCGTGCGCGTCACGACGCTCTGGAAAAAGGAGGCGAGCAGCTTGTCCTCCAGCCCCAGCGGCGCGAGCGTGCGCGGGTTGTTCCACTCCAGCCCCAGGTACGTCAGCGTGCCGATCAGGAGGAGCGCTCCCGTCATCGTCAGGGTCAATTTGCTGTGGACGAGCAGGCGGTTGCGCCGGCGGTCGAGGAGGTGCGCGACCACATTGAGCTGCACCAGAAAGCCCAGCCCGCCCAGGATGATGAGCCCCGCGGTGACCATGCTCACGAGGTCGTCGCGCACGAAGCGCAGGTAGTTGTCGCTGTAGAGCGCGAAGCCCGCGTTGTTGAAAGCACTCACCGAGTGGAAGACGGCGTAGAAAAGCCCCCGCCCCCACCCCTCCAGCGGCACGAAGCGCAGGGCGAGGAGCAGGGCGCCGACCCCCTCGATCACGAAGGTGTACAGGAAGATGTTGCGGATGAGCGGCACCACGTCCCCCGCGCTGAAGGCGCTGATCTGCTGGGCGAGCCGGATGCGCTCGCTGTAGTTCACCCGCCGCCGCGTGACGAGCGCGAACACGGTCCCGAAGGTGATGATGCCCAGCCCGCCGACCTGAATCAGGATCAGGATGATGACCTGCCCGAGGCGGTTGAAGTCGCGCCCCGGGTCGATGACGTTGAGCCCGGTCACGCACAGGGCGCTCGTGGCCGTGAAGAGGGCTTGCAGGAAAGTCACGTCGCGGCCCGGCCCGTGGGTGACCGGCAGGGTGAGCAGGACCGCCCCCACCAGGATCCCTACCGCGAACGAGAGCGCGATCAGTTGCGGCGGACTGACCCGCGAGAAGAGCCCTTTGCGGACGCGCGCCGCCGGGTCGGACGTTCGGGGGGGAGGGGAGAGTGCCATAGGGAAACGGGCGATTCTATCACCGGCCCCCCGCCCTCTATACTGCCCTGCTATGCCGCGTTCCCCCCGCTCCGGAAGTGCCCGCCCCCACCGCCCGAAACGCCCGCAGGGAGACCACCGCGCCCGCCAGCCCGCCCACGAGTACGTCGCCGAGGCCCTGCCCGGTCTGGAGGAGGTCGCGGCGGCGGAACTGGGGGCCGTGCCCCTGGCGCGCGACATCCGCGGCCTGCGCTTCTGGTACCCCGGCGACCCCGAGCGCCTGACCCGGCTGCGCGGCCCGGTCGCCGTCTACCGGGTGCAGGCCTGGGACGTGCCCCGCCCGCGCGGCCTGCTGGGGCACCAGCAGTTCGGGGAGCTGACGGCCTACCTCGGCGAGGTCGTGCGCCTCGGCGGGCACCGCTCCTTCCGGCTGGCGGCGGCGGGGCGCGAGTCGAGCGTGATGGGGCGCATCGCGGACGAACTCCAGTCGGCCCTGGACCTCCCCTTCGACCCCGAGGAGGGCGAACTCCTGATCCGCCTGCGCCCCCAGGAGGACGGCCCCGGCTGGGAGGTCCTGGCGCGCATCACGCCCCGGCCCCTCTCCGCGCGCGCGTGGCGGGTGTGCAACCTGGGGGGCGGCCTGAACGCCACGGTCGCCTTCGCCCTGCACCGGCTCGCCGGGCAGCGTGAGGAGGACCGCATCTTCAACCCCATGAGCGGCAGCGGCACCCTGCTCGTCGAGCGGGCGCTGATGGGTCCCTCCGCCGCGATGGTGGGGGTGGACACCGACCCCCGCGCCGTCGAGTGCGCCCGCGCCAACCTTCAGGCCGCCGGGCGCGACGTGGAGGTCGCCCAGGTGGACGCCCTGCAAACGGGCCTCCCCGCCCGCTCCTTCGACCTGATCGTCTCCGACCTTCCCTGGGGCGACGCCATCGGCGACCACCGCGCCAACGCGGCCCTGTACCCCGCCTTCCTTCAGGAGATGCACCGCCTGTGCAGCCGCCACGGGCGCCTGGTGGTCCTCACCCACGAGATTCGGCTGTTCGAGCGGCTTTTGCGCGAGCAAACCCATTGGCACGCCCGCGAGCTGTTCCAGGTGTACAGCGGCGGGCACCATCCGAAGGCGTACCTGCTGGGGAAGACCTAGAAGAGACTCACCCCTCCGCCCCCCTCAGCCCCGCGCTGAGGTCCATGCTGGGCACCCCGGGCGACACCCACGGGTTGCCCCGGATCAGGAAGCGCCACGGCAGGTTCTTCCCCGCCAGGATGCCGACCCGCGCCGTGACCTCCACCCGCTCGTCGGGCAGGGGCTCGCCGGGGAGGAGGTGCAGGGCAGGGCCGGTCACGGGCAGGCCCGCCACCGCCGCCGGGTCGAGGCCGAGGGCGTAGACGAGCTTGGCGGGCCCGTTCGTCAGGTCGCGCTCGCGGGTCACGGGGCGGTGAGTGAGCATGGTGCCCAGGCCCTCCAGCGGTTCCAGGGCGCGGATCAGGACGCTCGCCGAGACGCCTTCTTCGCGGCAGGCGACCTGCAACAGCGGGTGCCCGTGCGCCGACCAGAAGAGCCAGTGGCCGGGCGCAATCGCCATCGCCACGGTGCGGACGAGGTGGAAGCGCCCGGCGGCGCAGGCGGGGTCGCGCGGGCAGTCGTACGCCTCGGCCTCCACCACCCGGCCCGCCAGCCGCTCGCCACCGGGCAGGACGCGGACGAGGGTCGCGCCGAGCAATTCACGGGCGACGCGCGTGGGGTCGCGGTCGAAGAAGGCGGGGGGGAGGGGAGAAGTCAAAGGCTCATTCCTCTCGGCGCGGCAGGCGGAGGTAGATCACGGCTCCCAGGAAGAGGAGCGCTGCGACAAGCATCATGCCCGTAGAGAGCAGATCATCGCGTGTTGCTGGCCGCGACGTGACCGGGTGAGCGTCAGTCCTCGGCCATCCCCAGGCGAGCGTCAGTGCCACCTGAGTCGTCAGAAAGACCTCCACCCAACCTGGGGCACTCATTCGGCTTGCCCCCCAACCCCGCCACCATCCATATGCAAGGACGCCCAGGGCCAGCCCCCTGAGGCCCGTCGTGACATCGAGGGTGAGGTCTGACAGCAGCACCAGCGTGCAAAACCACGTCACCGTCCCCAGCCACAGGGTCGACAGAACCCGACGCCGGAGCCTGACCCGTTGTGTCCGTTGTGCCTCCGAATTGAATCTCAGACCGACTCCTTCCGTACTACTCAGAACTTGCACCTGAATAGGTAGCGAAAAAGCGCTCCCAGGGGCGAGAAAGAGGGTGTGTGGAACCTCAAGCTTCGCGGGGAGCGCGCTCGTATTTTGGCAGATGCGCTCCTCGCTGTCCCGA
>NZ_PNOR01000033.1 GCF_002869765.1 Deinococcus planocerae
CCGCGCCCCGGGCGCCCCCCCGCCGCCGCGCCCCCCACCTTCGGCCCACCCGGGCGTGGGCCGGAGGCGGACCGTCCCCCCGGCTCGCCCTCCGCGCGGGGAGTACGCTCGCGGACGGGCGCCGTGCTGTCCCGCGTCGCTCCCGCGCGTCCCTGCGCCGTGTTGCGCTTCGGGGGGCGGCCCTTAGGTCCCTTTTTCGGTCCGGTCATGGGGGAAGGATAGGGGAAGTGGTTCGTGGTCAGTGGAGACAGCAAGCAGGGGCGACAGCTTCAGCCATTGCCCCCACTCCCCACTTCCCACTGACCACTCACCGCTTACCTCGCCAGCCCCCGCACCACGCTCAGGTTCACGAAGCGGTTCAGGTCCGGCACGTCCCGCGCGAAGCCCGCCTCCTTGTTGAGCTGGGCGTACTCGGCGAGCGTCTTGAGGTTGATGTCCCAGGTGACCCGGGTCCGCGCCAGGGCCTTGAAGAGTTCGGCGGAGTTGGGCCGCTTGCCCGTGAACGCCTGAATCTGGTCGGCGATGGCCTTTTGCGCCCCCGCGTTGCTCTTGTTGATGAAGTTGATCGCGCCGAGGTGACCGCGCAGCAGGTCCCTCACGACCTCCGGGTTCTGCTCGGCGAAGCGGGTGTTCACCACGAACACGGTGGTCGTGTAGTTGCCGCCCTCCCAGATCGCCTTTTCGTTGGCGAGGAGTCTGGCGCCCTGCGTCTCCATGATCGCGCCCCACGGTTCCTGCACGAGGGCCGCGTCCACCTGCCTGCTGGCGAAGGCGGCGGGCATGTTCGCCGGGTCGATGGGCACGATGGTGACGGTGCCGCCCTCGTCGGTGGCCCTCAGGCCGTTGACGTGCAGGAGGTGGCGCAGGCTGATGTCTTGCGTCGAGCCGCGCGTGGGCACGGCGACCTTCTTGCCCGCCAGGCCCTTCACGTTACGGATGCCGCTGTCCCCCCGGCCCACGAGCACCGCGCCCGCGTTGGCCGCCCCCGCGTAGACCTGGATGGGCACCCCACGCATAAAGGCGTTCATCGCCGGGCCGGGGCCCACGTACGCCGCGTCGATGGCCCCCGCCGCGAACGCCTCGTTGATCTGCGAGCCGTTGGCGAACTCCTTGACCACGAGCTTGACGTTGCCGAGTTCCTTCTGAAAGAGGCCGCGCTGCACGCCGACCAGCCCCGCCGCGTGCGTCACGTTGGGGAAGACGCCCAGCCGGACTTCCTTGACCTGTTGCGCCTGCGCGCCGCCCAGTGCGAGGGCGAGCGTGGCGAGAGAGAGGAGGGTTCGCTTCATGGAGGTCAGTCTATCAAACAAATTGATCTATTTTGTAAACTGTATGGGCAAGCGGGCGGGGGAAGGGACCGGGGCGGGGTGAGCGTGAACCGGCCTTGAGCGAAATGGGAGACGACGCCCGCCCGCGCTTTTCGACAATGGGGCCGCAGAAGGGGGCCAATATGATCTCCAGAGCCGACGTGCGCCGCATCCAGGAGCTGCCCGACAACGCGATGGTCCTGATGGCCGTCGTCAACGACAATCCGGCCAACGTGGACAACGAGGGCGGGGCCCTTCAGACCCGCGTCAAGGGGGCGATGCAGGAGGCGGGCGTGCCCCCCACGGTGATGAAGCAGGTTCTCGACGACCTCTCGCAGCCCCGCACGCACCACGGCAAGAGCGCGCTGTATGTGGTGAGCGGCGACGGTGAAACGCTGGAGCGCTTCGACATCAACGCCGACCTGCCCGAACGCTTCCACTACGGGCGTCCCCTCAAATCTCTCGTGGCGAGCATCATGGACCTGCTGCCCACCGTGGCCGTCCTCGCGGTGGATCGAGAGTGGGCCCGCTTCTTCCTGCTGCGCCAGGGCGAACTCGCCGAGCTGCGGCGGCACGAGAACGTCCGCCTCGACGACGGTGAGCGGTGGGACACCTTGACCTCCAGTACCCGCCACGTCCCGGGGGCACCGGGAACCGGCGGCCAGGGCAGTGGCCCCCGCAGCGACAGCGGCACCGACCTCTTCGAGAGTCGCGAGGACGCCAACCAACAGCGTTTTTACAACCGCATGGCGGCGGAGCTGGGCGAGATGATGTCCCGGCGCGACATCAAAGCCCTGATCCTGGTGGGGCCGGTGCAGCGGGTGGCCGAGTTCAAGGCCGAGATTCCCGACAAGGCCCCCTACGAGGTGATCGGCGAGACCAACGTGGTGGGCGGCGCGGGCTGGGTGAACCCGGCGGAGATTCTGGAGAAGATCGGGCCCATCGTCGAGGGGTACCGCCAGAAGACGGAGGCCGCCCTCCTCGACCAGATTCAGGAGCAGGGCGTGATGGAGGTCGAGCGCGTGCTGGAGATGATCCAGGAGGCGCGCCTCTACCGGCTCGTGATCCCGGAGGACGGCTCGCAGATGAACCTCTACCGCAGCCACAACCGCGAGGTCCCCTACTTCACGAGCAGGAAGGATATGACCGAAAGCCCCCTCGACGGCAGCCTGATGGAGCGCGTCACGCTGGAGGAGGCGCTGCCCGACCTGATCGACCTCTACGGCATCGAGGTCAAGCGGGTGCACGGGGACCACGCCGAGCGGCTCGTGCGCGAGTTCGGCGGGTTGGCGGGGTTGCCCCGGTACTGAGCGAGGGGGATGGCGTGAAGACAGGTGCCGCCGTGACTCCTGGGGAGGGGGTGCGGCGTCTACGACGTTGAGACAGACGCCCAGACGGCTTTCCCCGGTCTACTGCCCTTGTCGGTTCTGAAGAGGCGGGGCCAGCACCACGGGCGGAATCCATCTCAGCCAGCGGCGCTCGCTATGCCAGCCCATACGGCCCGACCGTACACCGACGCGGGCATTCCCCGCCCTCTGCCGACGAACTGCAAGCTGAGACGCTAACCCCCGCCCAGCAGCCGCTTTAGCAGCATGAGTTGTCCCACGTGGTAGGCGTTGTGGTCCGCGACGAGCAGGAACTCGCGCAGCCACGTCTGCCCACCTCCTCCCGGTTTCGCACCGTTGGGCACGACGGCGAGGAGGTCGGTGGAGGGGTCGTCCAGCAGCGTCAGCAGCGCCGCCAGGTCTTCCTGGAAAGTCCGTGCCTCGGCGTGCCAGTCTTCGGGCGTCGCCTCGCGGGTGTTGTCGGGCCAGTAACCAGCGGGCCACTCCGGCTCCACGTACCCCTCGTCCCGCACGAAGTCGAGGATGTCGCGCTGGGTGAAGCGCAGGTGCCACAGGACCTCCCAGGCAGAGTAGGGCACTCCCTCCGGGCGGTCGTTGATGCGCCCCGGAGGAAAGCCTTCCAGCACGTCGTCGAGCAGGACGTGGGCCTGCCGCTCGGTGAGCAGCGCGCGAATGTGATTTCTCAGGGCCGCGTCCGCCGCCCCGGTCGTTTTGGTGGTCATGCCCGACTGTACTGCGCCCGTTGTCGTGTTCAGAGGTAGTCGAAGTACCGCTCGAACCAGGTCATCGGGTCGTTGAACGGACCTGAACACCTGCCATAGAAACCGTCATAAGGTCGGGCCAGTATCTCGGGTGGGATGACGTGGAAGCCGCCCTGCTCCACGAGGGGCAGAAGCTCAGGCTCCAACGGACTGCGGGTGGGCCGCCGCACTCCCTCACCCCACCAGAAGATCACCGCCATCCGCCCAAAGCTGGAGAAGCGAATTACGGCCTGGCATCCATCTTCGGTCTTGAGATAAAGGTCGGCGACACAACTCGCGTCCTGGTACTGATCGTCGTACTGCACGGGGACGCCCAATTGCTGCTCAATCCGGCGTGCGAGACTCCGCACCCCCACCAATAACGTCTCCCAATCCGTCTTAGAAAAACTGGGTGGGGCCTCCCACTCAGCGGGGTCGGGGCTGTCGTGTGCCATGAGCAAAGCGTGAATGTCCCCCGGCATGGGCAAACGGTATTCGCTTCCAGCGTCTTTTTCTTGCCCCGCGTACAATCCCCCCTGTGACGGTCGCCACCCCCAACCTCTCCAAACTGCTGCCGTCCGCGCCGGTCGGAAACGCCTTGCTCCTTCCGCAGGTGGCCCGCGCCGCCCTCTTCGCCGCTCACCCCGGGCCCGCCGTGCTGCTCACCACTCCCGACCGCGCCGGGCTCTACGCCTCGGCGGGCGTGCTGGGCGCCCCCGTGACCGTCAACCCCGGCCTGCGCGACTGGGGCGAGAAGCACGAGCACGTCGTCCTCGACGTGAACACGGCCCTCGACCTGTTCCCCGCGCACCCGGAGGACCACGCCGTCACCCTCACGGTGGGCCGTTCCTACCCGCGCGAGGAGTTGCTGGGCCGCCTGGAGAGGTTGGGCTACGAGCGCGGCGAGGAACCCGGCTTCGAGTTGCGCGGCGACACGCTGGAGTTGAGGCTGGAGCCAGGGGCGGGGGTGCCCCAGGACGCCGAAGCCCTCTGGATTCGCGCCGAGTTCTTCGGGGACGAGCTGGACACGTTGCGCCGCCTCGCCCCGGGGGAGCTGACGGGAGAGAAGATCAGGACCTTCACGCTGGAGCCCACCGCCGACTACCTGACGGAAGTGAAGTGGGACGCCACCCGCCTCGACCTCCTGCCGGGCCGGGTCTTCCTCGACGCGCCGGAGTTTTATGCCTCTGCCTTGGGGCCGCTCGCCGATACGCTCTGGCCCAGGTTACGTGACCGCGAAGTCACCTCTTTTGGCCGCTCTCCCTTGGAGCTGGCTGATTTCGACCTCGACCTGAAGGTGCTGCCCTTTTACCGCGCTCGCCTCTCCGACCTCGCGCGGGATGTGGACGACTGGCGGGGGGCGGGCTACCGCGTGCTCATCCTCGTGCGACATGACCGGACGGCGACGTATCTGGCGGAGAAGTTGCTCGAAACCCGCGAGGTGCCGTGGCTGACCATCCCGCGCGTCGAGGAGGGCGGCCTCGGCTTCCTGCGCGCGGGCGGCGAGGGCGGCTTCGCCATTCCCGAGCACCGCACCGTCGTCATCACGGAAGACCTGATCTACGGCTTCCAGGGCGGCTCGGCGCTGCGCGGCAAGAAGCTCGGCGGCAAGCCCGTCACCGATGCGCTGGGCCTCCACGTCGGCGACTACCTGATCCATCCCGAACACGGGATCGGGCAGTTTCAGGGGTTGGAGACGCGCACGGTCCTGGGCGTCACGCGCGACTACCTGAACCTCGAATACCGGAATGGCGCCCGCCTCGCCGTGCCCATCGAGCAACTGCCCGTGCTGCGCCGCCACCCCGGCACGACGGATGACCCGCCCGTGCTGTCGAGCTTCGACAAGAAGGACTGGGCGCGGGCCAAGGAGCGGGCGCGCAAGAACGCGGAGGAGGTGGCCGCCAAGCTCCTCGTGCAGTACGCCGCACGGCAGGTCACGCCCGGCAACGCCTTCCCCCCGCAGCCCGAGTGGGACGCGCAGGTCGAGAAGAACTTCGGATTTGAGCTGACCGCCGACCAGAAGACGGCGCTCAAGGAAACGATGCGCGACCTGGAAAAGCCGAACCCCGCCGACCGCCTGATCTCCGGCGACGTGGGCTTCGGCAAGACCGAGGTCGCCCTGCGCGCGGCGCACCGGATTGTCGGCCACGGCAGGCAGGTCGCCGTCCTCGTGCCCACGACCCTCCTCGCCGAGCAGCACACGTCTACGTTCGTCGAGCGCTTCAAGGAGCTGCCCGTCCGTGTCGAGGGCCTGAGCCGCTTCACCGGGGAGAAGCAGGCCCGCGCCATCCTCGCCGACCTCGCCCAGGGCAAGGTAGACATCATCATCGGCACCCACCGCCTGCTCTCGAACGACATTCAGTTTAAAGACCTCGGACTCATCATCGTGGACGAGGAGCACCGCTTCGGCGTGGGGCAGAAGGAGAAGCTGCGCGCCCTGCGCGGGCTCCCCCCCGTTCCCAAAGACGGCAAGATCGAGATTCCCGAGGGCGTGCGGGCCGTGGACACCCTGGCCCTCTCCGCCACGCCGATCCCGCGCACCCTCTACATGAGCATGGTGGGCCTGCGCGACATGAGCAGCATCCAGACGCCCCCCAAGGGCCGCAAGCCCATCCAGACGGTGCTCGCCCCCTACGACCCCGTGACCGTGCGCGACGCGATCCTCAGTGAAATCGAGCGCGGCGGCAAGGTCTTCTACATCCACGACCGCATCGCCTCCATCGGGGCGCGCAGCCTGTACCTGCGCAACCTCGTCCCGGAGGCGCGCATCGGCGTGGCGCACGGGCGGATGAACGAGGAGGAGCTGGAGGAGATCATGCTCGGCTTCGCGGGGGGGGCCTTCGACGTGCTGCTCTCCACCACCATCGTCGAGACGGGCCTGGACATCCCCGAGGCAAATACCATTCTGATCGAGCGGGCGGACCGCTTGGGCCTGGCGCAGCTCTACCAGCTTCGCGGACGGGTGGGACGGCGGCAGTCGGCGGCCTACGCCTATCTGTTCTACCCGCCGCGCATGACGGAAAACGCCCAGCGCCGGTTGTGGGCCATCGCCGACCTGCAAGACCTGGGAAGCGGGCACCTCCTCGCCGAGAAGGACATGGAGATTCGCGGGGTGGGCAACATCCTGGGGGAAGAGCAGCACGGGCACGTGCAGGCCGTCTCCATCGACGTGTACACCGAGCTGCTCGCCCAAGCCGTTGCCCGGTTGAAAGGGGAAAAGCTGGAGACGCCCGCGAGCGTCGCCATCGATCTCCCCATCAACGCCCGCCTCACGCCCGAATATTTCGACGGCAACGAGGAGGAGCGCATCGCCACCTACGGGCGGCTGTCGGAGGCGCGGACGCTTCAGGCCGTCAGCCGGGTCGAGCGCGACCTGCGCAAGAAGTACGGCCCGCCCACCCCCGAGGTCCAGAACTTCATCGACCTCGCCAAACTGCGCCTGACCGCCCTCGCCAAGCGGGTGCTGAGCATCGGCGAGACGATGACACATATTCAGGTCGCCTTCGCCTACAAGGGCCTGGACTACGACGCCCCCGGCCTGAAACGCTTCCCGCACAAGACGGAAGTGACAACTTTCCCGCCCGGCGTGAAGTTGGAGAAGCGGGGGATGAGGCCGGACGACTACGCGCGGGTGTTGATCGAGGTGCTGGGGTACTTTGGGTGAGGAACCCCTCCGCCCCCTTCGGGGGCACCTCCCCTTAAAAGGGAGGCTTTCGTGGGCCTCGTTCCTCCGGTGTCGTGCGTTCCAAGGCTCCCCTCTAAGGGGAGCTGTCGGCGTAGCCGACTGAGGGGTAGTCTTTTCCCATGCGCGACGCCTACACCCGGCGTCTGGCCCCCCGCGCCCGCGAACTCCGCAACAACCAGACCCCCGCCGAGCGCAAACTCTGGTTCGAGTTCCTCCGCACCCATCCGGTCAAGTTCCGGCGTCAGGTCCCGCTTCAAGGCTACATCCTAGATTTCTACTCACCTTCGCTAAAGCTGTGCATCGAACTCGATGGCCGCAGCCACGACGGTCGGGCGGTGGTGGAGTACGACGCCGAGCGGACGCGGCAACTCGCGGCGGCAGGCATCCAAATCGTGCGCTTCAGGAATGCGGAAGTGTTGGGGCAGTTTGAAGGCGTGTGCACGGGGATAGAGGCCCTTTGCCGAGGAGAAGCGCCGTTCTGAAGCCATAACAAAAACCGCCCACCCCACGGGCAGGCGGCTCCTGATTCCTTGTCCTTAAACGCTGATTTCCGCAAACCGCGCGTTCTCCCGGATGAAGTCCTTGCGGGGCGTCACGTCGGTGCCCATCAGGTCCTCGAAGATGCGGTTGGTGTCCATCAGGTCCTCGATGCTGACGCGCTTGAGGACGCGCGCCTCGGGATTCATCGTCGTCTCCCAGAGCTGCTCGGCGTTCATCTCGCCCAGGCCCTTGAAGCGCTGAATCTCGTACTTCTTGCCTTCCTTGTTCGCGCGGGCGACGTGCGCCTTCAGCTCCTCCTCCGTGTAGAGGTAGGTGCCCTTGTTGTTCTTCGTCTGCGCCCCCACCGTGATGCGGTACAGCGGCGGCTGCGCGATGTACAGGTGCCCCTGCTCGACGACGGGGCGCATGTAGCGGAAGAAGAAGGTCAAGAGAAGCGTCGTGATGTGCCCGCCGTCCATGTCGGCGTCGGTCATGATGATGATCTTGTGGTAGCGCAGGTTCGACAGGTCGAAGTGAACGTTGTCGCCCGTGCCCTCCACGCCCGCGCCGATGGCACCGATCAAGGAGCGAATCTCGGCATTCTTGAGAATCTTGTTCAGCTCGGCCTTCTCGACGTTGAGAATCTTGCCGCGCAGGGGCAGGATCGCCTGGAAGCGCCGCTCCCGCCCGCCCTTCGCCGAGCCGCCCGCCGAGTTCCCCTCCACGATGAACAGTTCGCTCTCGGAGGGGTCCTGCGAGGAGCAGTCCGCCAGCTTGCCGGGCAGGTCGTCATTCTCCAGCGGGTTGGAGCGCCGCACGATGTCGCGGGCCTTGCGCGCGGCCTCGCGGGCGCGGGCGGCCTCGGCGGCCTTCTCCACGATGGTGCGCCCGACCCTGGGATTCTCCTCCAGGAACTCCGCGAACTTCTCGCCCACGACGGCGTTCACGGCGGTCTGGGCCTCCGAGTTCAGCAGCTTGACCTTCGCCTGCGACTCGAACTGGGGGTCACCCAGCTTGACCGACACCACGCAGTAGATGCCCTCCAGCAGGTCGTCGCCGCCGGGCACCGGGTTCCCCGCCTTGATCAGGTTCTTGTCCTTGGCGTACTTGTTCAGGATGCGGGTGTACGCCGTCTTGAAGCCCGTCAGCGGCGTGCCGCCGTCGCGGGTGCGGATCATGTTCGCGTAGGTCAGGATGTTGTCGCTGGAGTACGTGTTCGCGTGGATGAACGCGACCTCGACCTCCACGTCGGAGTGCGTGCCGCGCATCACGATGGGCTGGTCGTACAGCAGCTTACCGTCGTCGATCACGAGCGCGCGGGCGAAGTTGGCGATGCCGCCCTTCTCATGGAAGGTCTCTTCCTTGACGTCGCCCGCGTGCAGCTCGGTCCGCTCGTCGCGGATGACGATCTTGAGGCCCGTCAGGTACGCCAGCTCGCGCAGGCGGCGGCGGATGCGGTCGTAGTCGAAGCGGTTCTCGAACTCGTGGAAGACGCCGGGGTCGGGGTGGAAGGTGACCCTGGTGGCCCACTGCACGTCCCCCGGCGTCTTGCCGAGGACTTCGAGGGGCACCGCGACCGCACCGCGCTCGAAGCGGATGTGGTGAAGTTTGCCGCCCTTGTTGACGGTCACGTCGAGGTAGGTGCTGAGCGCGTTCACCACGCTCGACCCCACCCCGTGCAGGCCGCCCGACACCTTGTACGCGCCGCCGCCGAACTTGCCGCCCGCGTGCAGCTCGGTGAAGATCACTTCGATGGCAGGGCGGCCCTCGGACTTCATCACGTCCACGGGGATGCCGCGCCCGTTGTCGGTGACGGTGGCGGAGCCGTCCGCGTGCATGATCACGTGGACCTCGTCGGCGAAACCGCCCAGGCCCTCGTCGATGGCGTTGTCGATGATCTCGGTCAGGAGCTGGTGGTAGCCGTCCACGCCCGTGCCGCCCTGCACGTACATGCCGGGCCGCTTGCGCACGGCCTCCAGGCCCTTGAGGATCGAGATGGAGCTGGCGTCGTAGTCGTGGGTCTGCGTCATGGTCCTCCTGGCGGCGCCCCGTGTCAGGGCGCGGCGGTCAAAGGGTCGATTCGGAAAAAACGGGCGCCAGGTGCGCCCCCGAAGGTCCTGACAGTATACCTCCCGGGTTGAAACGGGTCAAATATTTTACGTAAATGGCGTAATCGGGCGGTCCGAGTAGGGATCGGGCGGGTCAGGATGCAGGGCGTCCAGGTCGGGGAAAATCCCCGGGCGGGGTGGGAGGGGACGCCTGGGTTTGGCGTTCGGGGTCGCTCGGGGCACAATGGGCACCCGATGCGCCGCGTTTCCGTCCTCACCCTCCTGCTCGCGGGGGGCCTCGCCCACGCCGGGCCGAGCTGCACCCTGCCTGCCGGGCCGCTGCCGACCCAGACCCGCGCCGTGTTCATCCTCGACACGAGCGGGAGTATGCGCGGAATCGGGGACGGGAAGGCCGACATCTTCGGGCGGGTGAAGGCGGCGGTGAACCGGTATGTGCGGGGGGCGAGGCCCGATCAGGTCGAAGTCGTCACCTTCGACACCGGGCCGCGTCCGGCGCGAGGCTACACGCTGCCGGGGGAGGCCGCCCGCTGGAACGCCGACCTCGCCGCGCTGCGGGCGGACGGGCGCAACACGTACCTCTACCGGAGCGTGGCCCGGGCTCTGGCGCCGCTGACCGCCCGCGAGCGGTACGCGACGACCGTCTTTATCCTCACCGACGGCATCGACAACGACCCCGACGCGAGGCAGAACCCGGCCCGCGCCCTCGCCGCCTTCCGGGGACGGGGCCCCCTCGACACGCTGCACTACGTGGCCCTGGGGACCCAGATTCCCGCCGCCGCCCGCGCCGCGCTGGGAGCGAGCGGCTACGGGGACGGGCTGACGGTGCCGGTCGGGCAGGTGCCGGACCTGGGCCGCCTGGGAGGGGGGGTGCTCACGGTCCGAGACCCGCAGCAGGTGCCCGTTCCCTTTCCGGACGGGGCGGCCCTCACCCTCGCCGCGGGGGAGGCCGCAGACCGGGTGAGTCTCCCGGACGGACGGGTGACGGACGGCGCGGTGCGGTTGAACGTCGCAGGTCGTCTCCCGCCCGGCACGCCCGCTCTGCTCTGCGCGCAGACCGCCGGGGGGCAGGTGCGCCGGGTCCTCCTGCGCCTGAACGTGACTCCCGCGCCGGGGTTGACGTGGCTCAACCCCGGGGCCGACCGCACCCTCGCGCCCGGTGAGACGGTCACGCTGCGCTACCGGCTGGAGGAGGCCGCCGACGCCGCCCTGCGCCCCACGCCCGGCCTGAGGGGTGAGGTCGTGCGATTGCCGGGCGGGCGCGAACTCGGCGTGCGGCTGACGAACGTGGGGCTGGAGCCGGGACGTGAGGTCACGCCGGTCCTGACCTTCGCGGGGGGGCGCGGCGTTCCCCTGGCGGGCGTGACGGCAGCCGGGGGTGGGGGGGCAGCCCTTCCCCAGCCCACATCCCCGGCTCCGCCTTCCGGCCCGGCCTCCCCGAACAGCTCCGGTCCCCAGGGTCGGGGGCGCCTCCAGCCCTGGCTCCTCGCGGGGCTGCTCGGGCTGCTGGCGCTGGGTGGGCTCGCCCTGCTCCTGCTCGCCCGGCGCCGCCGTTCACATGCCCGCCCGCGCCGTCCGTCCCCGACCGCCGCGCGCCCTGTCCCAACTCCGGCTCCTCCCACCGTCGAGGGCCTCCAGTACCGCGAGGACCGCACGCTCGCCCTCGCCCACGCGGACGGGCTGGTCACGGGCGTCTCCACCCCGCTCGGCGGCCCCTTCGACCTCGGGCAGGTGGGGCGGGTGCCGCACCTCAGCGGGCTGCGGTTCGAACAGGCCCAGGGCGGCTTGCGGGTGCTGCGCGTGCCCGCCGACCTGGAGGTCAGCCAGGGGGCGAGGCTCCTGGAGGCGGGCGACGTGATCCGCCCCGGTACCCTGCTCGGCGTGGCGGTGGCGCGGCCCGCCCGCTCGCCGTGGCCGCCGCTGGGCACGCTGGTCGGGCTGGGGCTGCCGCTGCGGCTGCGCGCGGACGGGGGGACCCTGCACGTCGTCGGGCCGTACGGGGACCACGCCCTCACCCTGCCCCCCGGCGTCACCGACCTCGGGGAGGCGTTCGGGGCGCCCGTCCTGGCGGGGCTGAAGCTCACCCGCAGCGGCGCGCACATCCTGCTCGCCGACGTGCCCGCGTCCCTCGCGGTGCGGCGGGCGGCGGACGGTCTGCCCCTGCGGCCCGGCACCCACCTGCCCCCCGAGGCGCACCTCGACCTGCCGGGGGAGGGGTGAGACCAGATGGCGTTGAGTCGCAAGAATCGACCGAGCGGAGCGAGAAGTGAAAAAGACGGGATGGCGGAGGCGGACGAACTTCCGGTGCTTTCCCAGACGTTCGGGAACCGAAGCCGTCCCGGATGAGGGGCGCGTTACGCTGGGGCGCATGGACCTCCTGCGGCTGATTCACAACTACCAGTTCGGCAGCTCGCTCGCGCTGCTCTTTCCCACGCCCCTCGCGCTGGGCACGCTGGTCCTCTTTCTCTGGAGCCTGGGCCCGGCCTTGAGGGGCACGGTGCGGACGGGCTTTCTGGTGGCGCTGCGGGTGGTGTGGGTGCTGACGCTGCTCCCCGCCGTGACGGGCGTGATCCTCGCCGTGGGCGGCGCCAGGGTGCCTAGCGCCGTGAACGTGGGCGGCGGCCTGACGAAGTACGGCCTGCCCTACGACCCCTCCCGCGACCCGGAACACTGGATGTACACGGCCTTCGTGCTGCTCAGCCTGTACGTGATCGAGGTCCTCGTGAAGGGCCGCCTCGTCGAGCACCGCCGGGGCCTGCGGTTCCTGCCCGTCGTCACCCTCTTCCTGTACGGCTGCGCGTACATGGTGGGCCGCGTGGCCGTGCTTCCGGGCAGCACGCCGGGCACGTGAGGCAGCGGTCAGTTTTCAGCCGTCAGCAGGAGGAGCTTTCGCTCAGGCTTCCGGCTTTCTTGCTGACGGCTGACCACTGAGGGCTGACGGCTTATCCTCTCCCCATGATCGACATCTCCAGGCAACTCACCTCCGGGCACCCCACCTGGCCGGGCGATCCCCCCTTCGTGGTCGAGCCGATGGCGCAGATCGCCGGGGGAGACAGCGTGAACACGGCCCAGCTCCACGCGAGCACCCACACCGGCACCCACGTGGACGCCCCCTGGCACTACGACGACGCGGGCCTGCGGCTGGAGGAACTCGGCCTGGAGGCGTACGTGGGCCGCTGCCTCGTCGTCACGGCGCGCGGGCCCCTCGTCGGCCTGGAGGTGCTGGACGGCCTGCCCCAGGGCCTCCCGCCCCGCGTGCTCCTCCACACCGGCCAGCCCGCCCGCTGGGAGACCTTCCCGGAGGACTTCGCCGCCCTCGACCCGGCCCTGATCCACGAGCTCTACCGCCGGGGCGTGCAGCTCATCGGCACCGACAGCCCCAGCGTGGACCCCCTGACGAGCAAGACGCTCGACGCCCACGCCGCCTGCCGCGAGACCGGCATCCTGATTCTTGAGGGCCTGAACCTCAGCCACGTACCTGACGGCGAGTACGACCTGATGTGCCTGCCGCTGCCACTCAGCCGGGTGGACGGCGCCCCGGCCCGCGCCGTCCTCTTCCCTGCCGGGAGCCTGCCCGAGCCCCCTCCGGTGGGTGGGTGAGTCGAACCCGTCAACGGAGGAGCGTTGCCATCCTGAGCGCGAGCGTTGGGCCTCCCGCCACCCTTGGGAGGCCTCGCAGCTTTTCGAGTCAGTATGCCCACCTCTTTTTCGTCGAATGCCCCAAAGCGTTTGACACAAGGATGCGGTCATGTTGAGTGCAACGAAGCCTCCCGACGTCGCGTGCGAGACCCTTCGCTGACGCTCGGGGCGACAGGTCTTTTTCTGTCCACGGCTCTAGAACCCGAAGGCTCGCACGACCTCCGCCGGAGTCCGCTTAGGCCTCCCGCTGCCCGGGTCCACCCACACCCACTCGGTCTCGCACTCGGCGAGGCGGGTCTCCTGCCCGTCCTCGCCGAGGCGGTCGAGGGCGTAGGCGCGCACGCTCCGCACGCCCCCCGTCACGGTGAGCGCCGTGCGGACGCGCACCCGGTCCCCCAGGTACGCCGGGCGGTGGTAGACGATGGTGTGCTGCCGGGCGACGGGCACGGCCCCCAGGGCGATCAGGGCGTCCGTGCCCATCCCCAGCCGCAGGGCGTGGGCGCGGGCCACGCCTTCGCACCACGCGAGGTACACCGTGTTGTTGACGTGGTGGAGGTCGTCGAGGTCGCCGGGGCCCACCGTGACCTCCATCTCGTGCCGCCGGGCGTGCGGGAGCGAGTCCCACAGCACGTCCGCGTCCGGAATCTGGAGCCTCAAGGCTGGCCCGCCTCCGCCAGCCGGTCGACGGCGTGTGCCCCCTCGATGTCGAGGCCCGTCACGCCGCCCGCGTCGTAGGTGAAGTAGTTGACCCGCACCCGGCGGTAGGAGAGCCGGATGTCGGGGTGGTGCCCCTGCTCCTCGGCCAGCGCCGCCACCCGCACCACGAAGTCCACCCCCGCCTGGTACGTCTCGAAGGTGAAGTCGCGGTAGAGCTTGCCGTCGTCGCCCCACCAGCCCCGGGGCTTGAGGTCCTGCACGTCGCCGTCGGTCAGCTTGCGGTCCCGGTCGAAGGCCATGCGCGCGTCGTAGGGGTGGTAACTCATGCGGCCATGCTACGGGAGGGGGCGGGGGAGGGGGGGGGGGGGGGACGCGGTCGAAGCGTTCCGCCTTCTACGCGGAGCGGGGCTGGAGCACGGCTTAACGCAAGCTTAAGGTTGGCGGCGTCTCGGTTTTTCACGTCATATCTGCAACCTGGGATGGAGTAGAGCTTGTACCGTGAGCGGCGTATGAAAAAGGTTCCTGTTCTGCTGATGGTCGGTTCCGCCCTCCTGCTTGCGTCCTGTGACCGTAACAAGGCTCCTGCCGCCGTGGATGGCGTGTCCGGCACCGTTCTGGAGGGGGAATATCAGGTAGGAACGAACGACACGGCCACCTTGGTCACGTCATCCTGGAAGGGTGGCGCCGGTTCGGTCGTCGCCAGGCTCTCCAATGAGATCGGAACCGAGGTGGCGAGGACGGCCCTGACCGCCGACGGCAAGTTCAGCCTGACCCTGCCCCGTCCCACCGATGCCCAGCTCACCGCACTCGACCCGGGGGACCTGGGAGACCCGGCAGAAGCCTCCTGCCAGGGTACCGTCACAGTCAGCGACCGGGCCGCGCGTGGGACCGGGCTGGTGCTCAGCGTGGACGCGGATCAGGACGGCCTGATCAACCCGGAGACCGGAACAAGCAGCGTCAACGGCGACATTGTCGTGGGCACGTCCGCCTCGGGCGCCCTGATCTACGTGGACCGCGCCGTCACGATCAAGGGCACCCAGACCTGCACCGATAGCGGCCTGGCGGTGACCAGCGACGTGAACATGCCGCTAAGTCAGGGCTGGAACAAGGTCACGGTGACGACCAGACTGGAGATCAATCTCCAGACGGAGTCGGTCAAGGGCACGTTCACGATCCGCAGCGGTAGCTTCCCCACTGACAACTGGATCTACGTGAAGGAGAACTCCGCCGCTCCCCTGAGTGTCCAACGCCTGAACACCCTCAAGCGCTCTTTCTCCCTCTTCCGCTAACCTCCGCTTCCCAAGCCGCCCTGCCTCCCGCGCGGGGCGGTTTCCCTTGGCCCTCTGCCCGCCTGCGTGCCCGCGCCCCAATTGCGACCGCTGTTCCGCCGTGAACAGAACGGCGTGAGATATTCTCCATCCATGCCGGTGGGTGTGCCGCAGAGCGTGTTGAAGGGGACGGGATCGGGGGTGTTGCCGCCGATGCTCGAACAGTACGTGGCGCTGCGCGACAAGCACCCCGAGTTCCTCCTCCTGTTTCAGGTCGGGGACTTCTACGAGACCTTCGGGGAAGACGCCGAGCGCGCCTCCCGGCTGCTGCGCATCGCGCTGACGCACAAGAGCAGCCGGGACTTCTCGACCCCGATGGCGGGCGTGCCCGTGCGGGCGCTTGACCACAACGTCGAGCGGCTCCTCGCGGCGGGCGTGCGGGTGGCCGTCGCCGACCAGATCGAAGAACCGGGCTCGGGCCTGGTGGACCGCAAGGTGACGCAACTGCTGACGCCCGGCACCGTGACCGAGGAGCGGCACCTCACCGCCGACGAGAACTACCTCGCGGCGGTGGCGACCGGGGACGGCTACGCCCTCGCGCTCCTCGACGTGTCCACGGGCGAGTTCCGCTGCGCCGCCTTCCATACCCGCACCGCCCTCTACGACGAACTCGCCCGGCACCGGGCCCGCGAGGTGCTCCTCGCGCCGGAGCTGTCGGGGAACCCCGCGCTCCTCGCCGACTTCCAGACGCGCTTTCCGGTCATGCTCTCGCCCGCCAACTTCGACGAGGAGGCGACCCGGGCGGAGTTGAAGGAGACGCTGGGCGAGGTGCCCGGCTCGCTGACGAGCGCGGCCCTGGTGCGGGCGTGCGGGGCGGTGCTCGGGTACGCCCGCGTGACCCAGCAGGGGCGGCTGGAGATGGTGCGCCGGGTGGTGCGCTTCGAGCCCGGCGCCCACATGCGGCTGCCCGACGCGGCGGTGCGGGCGCTGGAGGTCTTCCAGGCGCAAGCTCCCCAGGGCATGACCCTGATGGACGTGCTGGGCGAGACCCGCACGGCGGGCGGACGGCGGCGGCTGCGGGCGTGGCTGCGCGCGCCCCTCCTCGACGAACTCAGCATCCGGGCGCGGCTCGACGCCGTGGAGACGCTGACCCGCGCCGCCGACCTGCGGGGGGCGCTGCGGGCGCTGCTCTACCGGGCGCACGACCTCGAACGCCTCGCCGCCCGCGTCTCCACCCAGCGGGCCACCCCGCGCGAGGTCGCTTCTCTGGCCCGCACCCTCGACCTGCTGCCCGAGGCGTCGCGGCTGCTAGAGGCGCAAGACGGCCTCCTCGGCGGCATTCGCGCCCGGCTGGGGGCTCTGCCCGACGTGGTGACGCTCATCCGCGCCGCGCTCGTGGACGACCCGCCCATCCGCATCGGGGACGGCGGGCTGATCCGCGACGGCTTTCACGCCGAACTCGACGGGTTCCGGAGCGAGGCGCTCGGGCACCGCGCCTGGCTCGCCGAGCTGGAGACGACCGAGCGGGCCCGCACGGGCATCGGCAGCCTGAAGGTGGGCTTCAATAACGTCTTCGGCTACTACCTGGAGGTGAGCGGCCCGAACCTCAGCAAGGTCCCCGCCGACTACCGTCAGATTGCCACCCTCAAGGACCGCGCCCGCTTCACCCGCCCCGACCTGCGCGAGCGTGAGCGCGAGATCGCCCGGCTGGAAACGGCGGCACAGCGGCTGGAGGTGGAGGTCTTCACCGACCTGCGCGCGGGCCTCGCCGCCCACGCGGACGCGTTGGCGGAGGCGGCGGGCGCGGTCGCCGAACTCGACGTAATTGCCGCCCTTGCGGAAATCGCCGTTGAGCGCGGCTGGGTGCGGCCCCAGACGGTCGCGGGAACGGAGGCGCGGCTGGTGCAGGCCCGCCACCCCGTCGTCGAGCGGGCGACCGGGGGACGCTTCGTGCCGAACGACGCGCACCTGAACGACAACCGGCACACCCTCCTCCTGACCGGGCCGAACATGGCGGGCAAGAGCACGTACCTGCGCACGGTCGCTCTTTGCGCCCTCCTGCATCAGGTCGGCTCCTTCGTGCCCGCCGACCACGCCGAACTGCCCGTGTACGACGCCATCCACACCCGCATCGGGGCGAGCGACGACCTCGCGGGTGGGCGCAGCACCTTCATGGTCGAGATGAGCGAGCTGGCGGGTATCCTCCACGGGGCCACCCACCGCAGCCTCGTCATCCTCGACGAGGTGGGGCGCGGCACCTCCACCCTCGACGGCCTCGCCATCGCCCAGGCGGCCCTCGAACACCTGCACGCCACCCGGGCGCACACCTTGTTTGCCACCCACTATTTCGAGCTGACCCGGCTGGAGGCCGACCACCCCGGCCTCGTCAACCTCCACGTCGCCGCCGAGGAGGACGCGGACGCCGGGGGCCTCACCTTCTACCATCAGGTCATCCCCGGCGCGGCCCGGCAGTCTTACGGGGTGGAGGTCGCGCGGCTGGCGGGCTTGCCCGCGCCCGTGACGACCCGCGCGGCCCGGCTGCTCACTGCCCTGAACACCGGGGGCGACGACCGCAAGCTCACCCGTGAACTCGCCACCCTCGACCTCAGCCGCCTGACGCCGATGCAGGCTCTGGAGATTCTGCACACCTGGCAGCGGGAGGCGCAACGGGCCGCCGAGGGCGAGGAGAAGGAGGTCAGGAGCCTGTGACCATCCGTGTCCTCCCCCCCCACGTCGCCCGGCTGATCGCCGCGGGCGAGGTCGTCTCCCGCCCGCTCGACGTGGTGCGCGAACTCGTGGAGAACGCGCTCGACGCGGGGGCCACGCGCGTCGAGGTCGAGGTGGAGGGGGGCGGCCTCCTGCTGACGCGGGTGCGGGACAACGGGGCGGGCATTCCGGCGGACGCGGTCTCTCTCGCGCCCGTGCGGCACGCGACGAGCAAGCTGGAGCCGGAGGCGGGGGCGGTCGAGCGCGTGACGACGCTGGGCTTTCGGGGCGAGGCCCTGTGGGCGGCGGCGCAGGCGGGGGACCTCCATCTGGTGACGCGCCCGGCGGCGCAGGTCGGCGCGGCGGAGGTGTTCGCCTCGGGCGAGGACGTGACTGTGCGCCGCACCTCCGCCCCGGCGGGGACGACGGTGACGGTGCGGGATCTCTTCGCCCGTCTGCCCGCCCGGCTGCGCACCCAGGCCCCGGCGGCGGTCGAGGCGCGCGAGATCACGGCGCTCGTGGGGCGCTACGTCCTGCACCACCCCGGCCTCCACTGGCGGCTGACGGTGGACGGGGAGCCCCGCCTCACCCACGCGCCCGCCGACCACCGGGGCGCGGTGGCGAGCGTGTACGGGCCGCTGAGCGCGAACCGGGTGTTGCGGGTGGATACCCCCGGTGTGTGCGGCGTCGTCTCCCGACCCGAACTCACCCGCGCCCGCCGCGACCGGATGCACTTCAGCATCAACGGTCGGCCCGTGCTGGCCCCGCCCGAGCTGGAACGGGCCGTGATCGAAGGCTTCGCCGAACTCATCCCCTCGGGCGTCGCGCCGCTGTGCGTTCTCGACCTCCGCATCGCCCCCGAGGACCACAACCCGAACGTCCACCCGGCCAAGCAGGTCGTCGCCCTCGCCGATCTCCCCGGCGTGGCGGCCCGGGTGCGGGAGGCGGTGACGGCGGCCCTGGCCGCGCATCCCCTCGCCCGGAGCGCGCCCAGCCTGATCGCTCCGTCCGAGCCGCAGGCCGCGCCCACCCGGGGCAACTTCCCAGAACTCACGCTCGTCGGTGTCTATCAGGAGCTGTACCTCCTCGCCCAGGGGGAGGGCGACCTGTGGGTCGTGGACGCACACGCGGCGCACGAACGCGCCCTCTACGAGCACTTCACCCGCGCGCTGGGCTCGGCGCCGCCCGTCGAACTCCCCGAACCCGAGCTGCTGCACCTGACACCCGAGCAGGTCGCCCGGTTGCACGAGCGTGGGGCCGAGTTGCGCGCCTGGGGACTCGTGATCGAGGACTTCGGGGCGGGCCTGGCGCGGCTGCGGGCCCTCCCCGCCGTCCTCGCCGCGCTGCCCGTGCCCCGGCTGCACGAGGAGATCGTGGAGGCCGCGCTGGGCGAGAATCCCGATTCCCGCCGTCACGTCCTCGCCCGGCTCGCCTGCCTGCCCGCGCTCAAGGCCGGGATGCTCGACGGAAACAGGGGAGAGGTCGTGCTGGCCTCCCTGAGCATCTGCGAGCAGCCCTGGTCGTGCCCGCACGGTCGGCCCACCACCCTGCGCCTCAGCGAGCGCGACCTCGCCCACGCCTTCGGGCGGCGGGGGGTGCGGGACGTGGCGCGGGGGCGGGACACGGGGAACGGGCAGCGGGTGGGGCCGTTCAGGGAGTAGGAAGAGGGGAGCGGTTGCGAGGTCTGGGAGGGGAACCCGGATGGTCGGTCCGCATGGCTGACGATGGCGGGACCCTCACCCGCGTCACGGCTCCCCGCGCTCCCCCTATCCTGTCCCCCATGCCTGTCGTCACCCGCATCGCCCCCAGCCCCACCGGAGACCCGCATGTGGGCACCGCCTACATCGGCCTGTTCAACTTCGCGCTCGCCCACCAAGCGCGCGACCGGGGCGAGAAGGGCAAGTTCATCCTCCGCATCGAGGACACCGACCGCAACCGCTACGTGCCCGACTCGGAACGCCGCATCTTCCAGATGATGCAGTGGCTCGGCCTGACCCCCGACGAGAGCCCCCTCCAGGGCGGCCCGAACGGTCCCTACCGCCAGAGCGAGCGCAACGACATCTACGGCGAATATGCGCGGCGGCTGGTCGAGTCCGGCCACGCCTACTACGCCTTCGAGACGCCCGAGGAACTCGCCGCCCTGCGCGAGGAGGCCCAGAAGGAAGGCCGCGTGATCGCCGTCCCCAGCCGCGACCTCGACCCGGTGGAGGCGCAAGGGAGGGTGGACGTGGGCGAGGCTGCCGTCATCCGCCTCAAGGTCCCGCGCGAGGGCGAGACGGTCGTGCACGACGCCCTGCGCCAGCCCATCGTCTTTCAGAACCGCGAGATCGACGACAAGGTGCTCCTCAAGGCCGACGGTTATCCCACCTATCACCTCGCCAACGTAGTGGACGACCGCCTGATGGGTGTCACCCACGTCATCCGCGCCGAGGAGTGGATCACCTCCACCCCCATCCACGTCCTGCTTTACGAGGCATTCGGCTGGCCGCGGCCCGTCTTCGCGCATATGCCCCTGCTGCGCAACGCCGACAAGTCCAAGATCAGCAAACGCAAGAACCCCACCTCCGTCGAGTGGTACATGGATCAGGGCTTCCTCCCCGAGGCCATGCTCAACTTCCTCGCCACGATGGGCTGGACCCACCCGGAGGGCCAGGAAATCTTCGACCTTGCCGAGTTCCAGCGCGTCTTCCGCCTGGAGGACGTGACGCTGGGCGGCCCCGTCTTCAGCCTCGACAAATTGAAGTGGATGAACGGCAAGTACCTGCGGGAAGTGCTGAGCGAGGAGGAGGTGGCGAAGCGGCTGCACGCTTACCTCGCCTCCCAGAAGCACGACCTCCCCGAAGACGATTACTTCCGCGCCGTCGTCCGCATGATGATTCCGCGCATGGACGTATTCTCGGAGTTCCTGGAGAAGACGCCCTACTTCTGGTCCGAGGACTACCCGGTGAACGAGAAGGCGCAGGGGCTCATCGAGGAGGGCCGCCCCTTCCTGAATGACCTCGCCGCCCGCCTGAAAAACCTCCCTACCTTCGACCAGGCCAACACCGAGGCCGGCCTGCGCTCTTTTGCGTCTGAGTTGGGCCTCAAGCCCGGCAAGGTGATGCAGCCCCTGCGCGCCGCCATCGCCGGGACGAGCGAGAGCCCCGGCATGTTCGAGATGTTGGAGGCGCTGGGAAGGGAGCGCGTGGTGGCGCGGGTGGAGCGGGCGGCACGGGGGTAAGGCTCCAAAGTCCCTCCCCCTTGAGGGGGGAGGTTAGGAGGGGGTGAACGGGCACGGGGTACCAGGGCCAATGGGAAGGGTGAAGTCATCTTCCTTGCGTTGTCGCCGGTCACACGCCCCCTCA
Organism: Deinococcus planocerae; assembly: GCF_002869765.1. Lineage (NCBI taxonomy): Bacteria > Thermotogati > Deinococcota > Deinococci > Deinococcales > Deinococcaceae > Deinococcus > Deinococcus planocerae. Next base: position 21,239 of record NZ_PNOR01000033.1, read on the forward strand.
CCCCGGCCCTCTCCCACGAGGGGAGAGGGAGAACTGCGCTGCTTTTGCTCTCTAAAAACCGTCACCCTGGGCGACCTATAGAAGCAAGCCCAGCGGACGGTCCAGGCCACCACCACGCCTTGCTCGCGTAGCGAGACGGTGGGCAGACCAGACGGGCCGCAACAAGATCAAACCTTGCCAGCGGACGGCCCAGCCGTGTCGGCCAAGCCCACCTGAACCTGCCGAGCGCAGCGACCACTCCCCCTGCCCCCCCTGGGGGTAGGGGGCTGGGGGGTGGGGGCAAACCGGAGCAAGTTGCCCGGCCCCAAGACCCCACCAGAACACCTCTCTGCCCTCCGCCCGCCCCACCCCGTACAATGCCCCCAAACGACCGTTAGGAGGCAGGAAAGATGGAAGACCGCCGGATTCGGGTGCTGATCGCCAAACCGGGCATGGACGGCCACGACCGGGGCGCGAAGGTGGTGGCGCGCGCACTGCGGGACGCGGGAATGGAAGTGATCTACACCGGCCTGCGCCAGACCGCCGAGATGATCGTGAACGCTGCCGTTCAGGAGGACGTGGACGCCATCGGCCTGAGCGTGCTCTCGGGCGCCCACATGCACTACTTCCGCGAGGTGGTGGGGCTGTTGCGCGAGCGCGGCGCCGACGACATCCTCGTCTTCGGGGGCGGCATCATTCCCGATCAGGACTTGCCGAAGCTGGCGGAGCTGGGCGTTGGAAAGGTCTTCACCCCGGGTGCCAGCACCGAGGACGCCGCCGAATACCTGAAGGCCGCCGTCGCGCAGCGGTGGGCCTCGCAGGGTGCCTGACGTGAGCGAACCCGCCCGCGCCGAGACTCCGGCCCTCGCCCCCACCTTCTCGCTCGGGCGGCTCCTGCCCCTCTACCTGGCCCAGGCTCTCGCCACGGGGGCCACGACCGTCAGCACCATCCTCGCCTCGCTGGTGATGAGCAACCTGGGGCGTGAGAGCCTGTCGGGGCTGCCGAGCACGCTGATCTCCGCGTCGGCGGCCCTCTCGGCGGGGCTGTTCGGAGCGCTGATGCTGCGTTCGGGGCGGCGGGTGGGGTTGGGCGCGGCCTTCTCGCTGGGGGCGGGGGGGGCGGTGCTGGGCTTCCTGGGGGCCAGGGCGGCCCTCACGCCCGTCTTCCTGCTGGGGGCGGCGCTGATGGGCGCGGCGCAGGGCGGCTACCAGCAGGCCCGCTACGCCGCCGCCGAGAGCGTGCCCGAACAGAGGCGCGGCACGGCCCTGGGTGCCCTGATGCTGATGAGCGTCCTGGGCTCTTTTCTGATGACCGGCTTCTCCGGCGGCGTGGAGACCCTGGGAGAGCGTCTGGGCACCTCCGCCGAGGTCGCCGGGTGGCTCGTCGGCGGGGGGCTGCTGGGGGTGGCGGCCCTTCTGATCCTCGCCTGGACGCCCGCACGGGCTCCCGCACAGGTCGCGGCGAAGGTTCCGACCTCCGTCCGCGCCGCCTTCGGGGTGCCCGGCGTCCGCTCGACCGCTCTCGCGCTCGCCACCGCGCAGGGGCTGATGGTCACGCTGATGAGCCTGACCCCGCTGCGGGCGCACCACATGGGGGTGGATCACACGGGCGTGGCCGCGCTGATCTCCGGGCACATCGCGGGCATGTTCGCCTTCGGGTGGCTGACCGGCCCCCTGATCGACCGGCTGGGCGTGCGCTTCGGGTACGTGGGCGGCTCCATCCTCCTCGTGCTCGCCGCGCTCAGCGCCACGTTGCCCGGGGCCGCGTGGCTGGGCGTGTCCATGTTCGTCCTGGGGCTGGGGTGGAACCTCGCCTTCGTCTCCGGCAGCAAGGCCCTCGCCCGCCACCCCGCCGCGCAGGGCGTGACCGACGGCCTGGGCTACGTCGCCGCCGGGGCCGGAACCCTGATCGGCGGTCTGGTGATCGCCCACGCAGGCTTTCCCGTCCTCGCCCACGTTTGCGCCGTGCTGGCGCTGCTGCCGCTCGTGAGCGCGTGGAGGGTGGGTCGGCGGTAGCGGGGCCAGGGGTCAAAGCAAAGGGCGAGGGCCGCACTCCCGGGTGGGAAGGCAGCCCTCGCCTGGTGCGGTGGGCGGGTCAACTTGCCGGGGTAGGCTCCAGCACGGCGTCCATCAGGAGCTTGGTTCCCGTCACGCTGAGGAGCACGATGGACAGCACGCTGATGCCCAGGGCCAGGAACTCGGTGTCCAGGCCGCCCGTGTTGCGGTAGAGCAAGTTGCCGTCCACCACGTTCAGGTGCCAGGCCGCCATGCCGGTGTAGTGCATGGACACGATGGCCCCGCCCATGACCAGCCCCGCCGCCACCTTGAGCCCCGTCAGGGCCGCGCCGGAGAGCTTGCGCGCCCACGTGCTCGATACGAGGCGGAAGAGGTAGAACGCCGCCATGCTCGCCCCGACGGCGATGAGGACCGAGAGGACGAGGGGCACCGGGCGCACGGAGACGGCGGTGCCCGGCACCTGGAAGGCGAACATCCCCAGGTAGTGCATGAACACGATCCCGCTTCCGGCGACCAGCCCCGCCAGCAGCAGGCGGGCAAGGCGCAGCGGGCCCCCGTGCAGGATCAGCAGCGCCGGGTACATCAGGCCAATCGCCAGTACCCCCGACAGAACCGTCAGCGGCAGGTTGTAGGTGACGGTCGCCGAGACCTGATAGGCGAGCATCCCGACGAAGTGCATGGCCCAGATGCCGTACCCCAGCAGGGCGGCCTGCGCGAGCAGCCACGCCCGGCCCCGGTGCCCCTCGGCGGAGCGCTGGCCCGCGCGGGTGGCGACCTCCAGCGACACGTACGACGCCAGCGTGGCGATGACATACGACAAGACGACGTAAAAAACGCTCCAGCTATGCGACAGGGCTTGGTGCGTGTGGTCCATTCCTGGCCTCCTCTTTCTCGCCCCCACCGGAGCGGCTAGGCCGAGGGTAACCCCGACGGACACACGCGCCTCTTACAACGCCGGGGCCAGAGACCCGATGAACCATCCCAAAAGAACATGCCTGTGGTGTCCGGGCAGACACGCACAGGCACGGGCTTTGGCGGAACGGGAGAGATTCGAACTCTCGGTACGGTTGCCCGTACACACGCTTTCCAGGCGTGCCCCTTCAACCACTCGGGCACCGTTCCAGCGCAGAGCAATCTAGCGGAGGAAGGCGGGAAAATCAAACGGGCGCGGAGGGGGGGTGTCGGAAGCCGCCGCGTGTGCCGGAGGGCCGACCGTTCAGGCCAGCCGCGCCGGGACCGTTCGGCGCGTCTTTCGCCAGCATTTAACCGGGAAAGGGCACGTCGGGCTGGTCCCTATAGTGGGCAGATGGAAAACCTTCAGAAGCAGGTGCAGCGTTGGAAGATCATCGCTTTCGCCGGGCTCGCCTTCGGCGGCGGGATGTTCGTGCAGCAGTACGGCAACGCCAGCGCGCAGCGCGGGGCCGCCGCTCAGGTCGTGCGGCTGGACACCAGCAACTGCACCTTCGGTGTGGTGACGGGCAGCTCGCCCCGGCAGGTGCCCAACGGTGCTCTGCTCATGCAGGCTGTGCAGCAGGGGAGCAGCGCGGCCAATACGGCGTGGATTTATAACGTCTGCCGGTAGATCGCTGGGTAGGCAAAGCGGGGTCGAGAACGGAAGGGGAGATTGAAGAACGGCGCGGATGGTCATTGTAACCATCCGCGCCGTGCTGTCTTCAAGTGTGCCCACCTGTTGTTGCCCCTATACATGCTTTCCAGGCGTGCTTTTTCAACCACTCGGGCACCGTTCCAGCGGTGGACAGAGTAGCGGAGGAAGGGGGGAGCGCAAGGGGCGTCTTAGGAGGTAGAGCGTAGGAGTTAGATAGCTGGCTTTTGATTAATAATTCTCTTTATTAGTTCAACAATTTCACTAAAAACGTGTGGCTTATGCTTGACAAGCCAATCCGTTAAACTCAAAGAATGTGTCGTCTTTCTATACTCCTCGCGTCCTTCTGAGATTTGTGAAAACATAGACGACAATAATTTCGCAGCATCAACTCGATCTTTATATTCGTCGTTGCTGAGAGACGGTTTTTGATTGAAGTTCTTTATGTACCTCGCCCCATTGCTTTCAACCCATCCATTTAAAAAATCTTTAGTTACGTCCAAATCTATGAAGCCTTGCAGTGACATCATTAATTCCAATATAGCATCGAGGTCAAGCAAGTAATTCTCAAACTGCCTTTTTCCTATAAAATGTATTCTACCGTCGGATGCATTACTCAACTCCCTCATTTGTTGCTTCGTCTTTTCCTCCCTATCGAAAATGAAGCCAATCGGAATAGGTAGAAGCGCGTTGCTAGTCGTCAATTTTCTATATATTAGCGACACCAAACCGGCGTTCTTTTTGTTGCCGAAATCGTCAGTGTGAGCCACCGCAGCTATCGTTGTCCCTTCTAATAATGCATTATCCGATGCACCTAAGATAATTTTGAAGGCTTCCTCTTCAGTTGCTCCTTCCACCCATATAACTGAATCGGCGCCAAAAACATCAGAAAAACGAGCCCCTACTTCCAGCATACTCCTTCTTAAGCCACTCACGTCCCGATTTTTTAAAGTTTCGATCTGGCTTTGAGGTCTTTCCCATTTGACGAGATGAAGCATAGAGGGCTCGACTATTTTGATTATATCTGCTGAATGAGTAGTAATAATGTATTGATGTTGTGGATATAATTTTATTATTTCAAGCAGTTTCCTTGCCGCGCCAGGGTGCAAAAAATTTGTTGGCTCATCAATAACTATTACCTTTGAGATATAAGAGGTCAAAACTACATAAAGGATTGCAAGTACTTGACCAACCCCCGTACCACTTGCAGAGAGAGGAATTGATAAATCTTCTCGCTCAAGCTCTGGGTCTTCAATCCACGTTACTATTTCTAGCATTCCACCTTGAAGTTTAGAGGCCCGGACTCTAACGTCTGTTATCGACGGGAAAATCAGCTTAACGTAGTTTACCAGCTTTAAATATCGTACAGGATTGTTACCAGAAAGATTTGAAAGAACTTCAGGTAGATTGCTCGCATTATTTGCCAATACTGTTTGGCTACCAAAGGGCGAGTCGCTCACATTCAAGCGTTCTGCTTTGAATATATAAACTCTATTAAAAAGAGAGGGTAGTATCGCTGAAGTTATATCATCAGAATCACTTATTGAATATTTATTGGTATCAGCCAAACTAATAGATCCATCGTGTGGATTTACTTGTATTCTTGCTCCTTGTATACCGATACTTCCGGGCACTGCTTCATAACCGTGATGTCTAAGAATATCCACGGGCACGATGCGCGCATCCGAGACATCAAACTCTAAATCTATAAACTCCTTAGACACTAGTTGTTCATAAACGTCCAAACCGGTAAATCTAGCATTGTTAGTTGGGAGAGCTATATAAAACTGTGCTCCTCTATGTTGCCCTTCCACTACATCTCTTAATTCGGTCCCGGTAATTCTTAGCGAGGCCCTCAAAGATGATTTCGTCACGGGAGGAATATTTGGATTCGGAATGGAGACGGTACTCCTATGAGGAATGTTCTGTATATTGAACCCCAGAGTTTCTAACAGCGCTGTTTTACCAGCATTGTTTTGACCCACAATAATATTAAAACCCTCACTGAACTCGATCTCTCCTGAGTCGAGAAAACTTTTATAGTTGTACACGCGCACAGAATTTATTTTCATATATAAGTATACTAAACTAAAGTTTGAAGAAGGTGGCGTTGAGATGCCATTTCAGTTTAACGTTGGGTATAAAGTTCACGTATACGGGTCCTCCAAATACCGCCTCAGCACCCCCAGCGGCCCGTACGTTCCCGCTCTCAACTCCTCCTCCACCTTTCGCGCGTGGGTCCAGGCGGCCTCGGCGAGTTCCGGCGTCACCCCCCCGGCCCGCACCGCCTCCTCCAGCTCGTCGGCGTCGATGACGTGCGTCTCGGTCACCCGCCAGCCGGGCTGCCAGTCGGCTATCACGTCGAGGTAGAGGTCGTCGTGCCAGGGCAGACCGTCTTCGCCCAGCCCTTCACCCGCGTGGATGTCCACGTACAGTTGCTCGGGCCCCCCGGAAGGGTTGAGCATGACGGTCAGCGAATCACCCATGACGCCCTCGCCTCCGCCCGTCGGGTGGACACGCACCCAGCGGTAGCCCTGATCGAGAATGCGGATGGTGCGTTCCCCGAAAGGCACGTCCTTCGTGTTCACGACCTCGTAGGCGGTGAAGTCCACGATGACGAAGCCGGGAATGTAGGTGACCGTGTGCGTCCCCCGGGCCACACGCGGCCAGAGGCGGAGGTCGAAGACTTTGCGCTTCAAGCCGAGCCCACCGCCATCCCTTGCAGGGCGCGCAGCAGCAGTTCGCCCTCGGTCGCCTGCACCCGCGAGCGCAACGTCTCCACCGTGTCGCCGGGCCGCACGTCCACCCGCGACTGCGCCAGCACCGGCCCCTCGTCGATCCCCGCCGTGACGAGGTGAACGCTCGCCCCCGTCACGGCCTCCCCCGAGGCAAGAACCGCCGCGTGAACCCGGTCCCCGTACATGCCCCGCCCGCCGTGTCTCGGCAGCAGGCTGGGGTGGACGTTGAGCAGCCGCCCGGCGTAGGCCCCCAGCACGCGCGGCCCCAGTTCCCGCATGTACCCGCTCAGCACCACCGTATCCGCCCCCGCCCCCCGCAGGAAACCCAGGATCGCCCTGTCCAGCGCCTCCGGGTCCGGGTGCGTCGCCGTACTCAAGTGTGCGGTTTGAAGCCCCGCCTCCCGCGCCCATCCCAGCGCTGCCGAAGCGCTGTTGTTGCTGATCATCGCCACGGGCGTGGCAGCCAGCCGCCCGTCCCGGCACGCCCCCACCAGGAACCGCGCCGCGCTGCCGCCGTGGGAGGCGAGGAAGGCGAGGTTCACGGGTGGCGCTCCGCGCCGTCAGTGGGCAGTGGTGAGTGGTGAGTGGGAAAAGAGGGGGCCCACTCTGCTGGCGCACTCGGCACGACAAAGCTTGTCACCCTGAGCAAAGCGAAGGGTCCCCGGCATGGAAGGCGAGATGCTTTGCCGTGCTCAGCATGACAGCGTGTTTTTGCCCCGTCCACTAACCACTGCCCACTCACCACTACCCTCACTCCCCCAATTCCTGAAGCAGATACGCGCTCGTCAGAATCCCGTTGTGGTAATCCTCCAGCGCGAAGCTCTCGTTGGGCGAGTGCGGGGCGTCCTCGTTCAGCCCGAAATCCACGAGAAGGACGGGCGCACCCAGCAGTCGGCGGAAGTCGGCGACGATGGGGATGGAGCCCCCCGTGCGCGCGAAGGCGGCGGGCCTGCCGTACACCCTTTGCAGCGCCCGGTCGGCGGCCTTGATATACGGCGAGTCGAGGTCCACCTTCACGGGCTGGCCGCCGTGCAGGGCCCTCACCTCCACCTTCACCCCTTTGGGTGCGATGGTCGGCACGTACTCCTGCACCAGACGGGTGATGCGCTCAGGGTCCTGCCCGGGCACGAGGCGCATGGACACCTTGGCCCCGGCCTTCGCCGCGATCACCGTCTTGCTGCCCTCGCCCTGGTAGCCGCCCCAGATACCGTTCACGTCGAGGGTGGGCCGCGCCCACAGCCGCTCCAGGGTGGAGTACCCCTCCTCGCCGGGCAGGGCGGGCACGCCGATGGAGGCCGCGAACTCCTCGTCCGAGTGGGGGAGGCGGGCCCACATCTCGCGCTCCCCTTGGGTCAGCTCCTCCACCCCGTCGTAGAAGCCGGGAATGGTCACGCGCCCGTGTTCGTCCTTGAGCCCCGAGATGATCTCTGCCAGCGCGTTGATCGGGTTGGGCGCCGCCCCACCGTACGAGCCCGAGTGCAGGTCCCGGTTCGCCCCCTGCACGAGGATTTCCACGTAACTCAGCCCGCGCAGGCCGTAGGTCACGGTGGGCACGTCGGGCGCGAAGCGCGAGCCGTCGGAGATCAGGATCACGTCTGAGCGCAACTCGTCCGCGTGCGCCCCCAGGTAGGCGGCGAGGCTGGGGCTGCCGACCTCCTCCTCGCCCTCCAGGAGAAACTTGACGTTGACGGGCAACTCGCCCTGCGAGAGCAGGAGTTCGGCGCCCCGCACGTGCGCGTACGCCTGTCCCTTGTCGTCGGTGCTGCCCCGCGCGTAGATGCGCCCGTCCCTCACCGTGGGCTCGAAGGGCGGCGAGGTCCACTCCTCCACGGGCGCCTCGGGCTGCACGTCGTAGTGACCGTAGATCAACACCGTCGGCTTGCCCGGCGCCCTCAGCCGCTCGGCGTACACGACCGGGTGTCCGACCTTCCCGCCGTGCTCGGTGGCGTCCACCCGCGCCGCGAAGCCCAGGCTCTCCAGCTTGGCGCGCAGGAACTCGGCGGCCCGGTGCATGTCCTCCGCGTGCGTGGGGTCCGCACTCACGCTGGGAATCCGCAGCAGCTCGAACAGCTCCCGCTCGGCCTCCTCACGGTTCAGCAGGGCGGCGAGGTCCGTCTGGGATGTGGTCATGCCGGGATGATAGCGGCGGGGGTGGGGTGGGGGTGGGCAGAGGAGGGAAGCAGGCAGAGGTGGCGCTTTGAGCTCCTCCCCCTTGAGGGGAGAGGCTGGGACTCGCAGAGCTGCGCAGCAGCGGGGGTGAACCGCAGCGGCGTCCCAAGGCCACTGGAAGGGAGAAGCCATCTTCTCAGCGGCGGGCCTGGTCACACGCCCCCTCACCCGTTGCTTCGCAACGCCCTCTCCCGCAAGGGGAGAGGGAGCAAAACACCCACGGACCCCCGCTCAACGTCACCTTTCCCCACCTTCAAAAACCTTGCGGCGACTATACTCAAGCAAGGTATGGCCGCCGACTCCAAGCACCGCCCCGTGTACGTGATCTCGGTCGCGGCGGAACTCGTGGATATGCACCCGCAGACGTTGCGGCTGTATGAACGCAAGGGCCTGATTCGTCCCGGGCGCAGCAGCGGCAAGACGCGGCTGTACTCCGAGCGCGACATCGAGCACCTGCGCGAGATTCGCCGGCTGACTCAGGAACTCGGCGTCAACCTCGCCGGGGTCGAGGAGGTTATGCGGCTCCAGCACGAACTCGACGACCTCCAGGGTGAGTTCGAGGCCGAGATCGAACGCATCGAGGACGAGCTGCGCGTCCGGGCCTCCCAGCCGCAGGCCCTGCCTGCCCCGGACGGCAAGGCGGACCCCAGGGACCGCCCGGTGTACGTGATCTCCATCGCGGCGGAACTCGTGGACATGCACCCGCAGACGTTGCGGCTGTACGAGCGCAAGCAACTGATTCGCCCGGGCCGATCCAGCGGCAAGACACGGCTGTACTCCGAGCGCGACATCGAGCACCTGCGCGAAATCCGGCGGCTGACTCAGGAACTCGGCGTCAACCTCGCCGGGGTTGAGGAAATCATGCGCCTGCGCCACCAGCTCGACGCCTCGCGCTCGCACATGGAGGGCAACGTGCGCCGCCTCCAGCAGGACATTACCGAGCGGATGACGACGTGGCGGACGCTGCCTGCCCCCGAGCAGGCCGGAGAGCCGGAAGACGGGCAGAACGCGGACGACTCGGGTGAGATAGAGGAGCCGGAACGTGCGGCAGCAGGTCGGCGCGGGCGTCGCGGTCCTTGACGGGCGGGCCGGGGTCCTGCTCGTGCGCCGGGGCGACGATGGCCGCTGGGACCTCCCCGGCGGCGCGGTGAACGTGGGCGAGGAGGTGGAGGCTGCCGCCCGCCGTGAGGTGCAGGAGGAGACGGGTCTGACCCCGGGCCCCCTCAGCCTGCTCGGCGTCTTCAGCGGGGCGCGGCACCGCCACACTTATCCGGAGGGCAACGTCGTCGCCTGGGTCACCGTCCTTGACACCGCGTCCTCTCTAGGCGGGGTGCCGCGCGCAGGAGACGATGCCGCCGAGGTCGCCTGGTGGTCCCTCGCGGCCCTGCCGACGGACGTGAGTGAGGCGACCCGCGCTTACTTCGACGCCCTATCTGCCCAAGTCGGGGAGACGGCATGAGTCACCCCACCGACCTGTGGGTGGTCGGCGACGTTCACGGTGAGTGTGGCAAGCTGCGGACCCTCTTGCAGGGGGCGGACCTCATCTGCGCGGACGGCACCTGGACGGGTGGGGAGGCGCACCTCGCCTTTCTGGGTGACTACCTCGACCGGGGACCGGACGGCCTCGGCGTCGTGCGGCTGGTTCGCAGGCTGGAGGAGGAGGCGCCGCGTTCGGGCGGGCGCGTGACGGCCCTGCTCGGCAACCACGAGGTGATGTTCCTCGCCGCCGAGCACTTCCGCCGGGCCGACCCGGGGGACCGCTTCGGCTTTCAGGAGTACTGGGAGGCCAACGGCGGTCAGGTGCGGGACGCCGAGGGCCTCCACCCGGGCGACCTCGCCTGGCTCGCCGCGCGGCCTGCCCTCGCCCGGGTGGGCCGCTGGCTGCTCCTGCACGCCGACAGCCCGATGTACCTGCATCTGGGCGGCAGCGTGGAGGCCGTGAACGCCCGCGTCGCCGCCCTGCTGGCGAGCCACAGCCCCGAGGTCTGGGGCGGCTTCGCCAACGCCTTCGCCGACCGCCTCGCGTTCGTGGCTCCGGACGGAGAGGAGACGGCGCGCAGGCTCCTGGGCACCTTCGGGGGCGACCGCCTCGCCCACGGGCACACGCCCGTCTTCGTGCTCCTCGACGAGGACGGGCCGGACGAGGGGCTGCCCGCCGTGTACGCCGGGGGCCGGTGCGTGGCGCTCGACAGCGGCATGGCGTACCGGAAGGACGCGGGCTTCATCGCCCGGCTGGATGGCCGGGGCGTGGCCGAGGTCGTGGTCCTCTCGCAGGGCTGAGCCAAGGGAAGGGGGTGGACCGCCCCTCCTGGTCCACCCCTCCGCTCGGACGTGCCCGCTCAGGACTTGCGCTGGAGGTCGTCCTTGATCTCGGCCACGAGCTTTTCCCCGCCGCGCTGCACCTCGCCGCCCGCCGCGCGGACGGACGCGCCCGGCGACTGGCCCTGCATCACGTCGGAGGCGGCGGACTTCACGGCGTCGCCCGCGCGGGCGAGATTGCCCTCGGGGCCGGGGTTCACCCGCTTGATCAGGCCGTCGATCTGCTCTTTCACCGTGGGGTTGCTGCGGTACAGGGCGTACCCGCCGCCCACGAGGAGCACCAGCCCCCACGGAAAGCCGCCGCCCGAGGACTTCTGCTTCTTCAGGGCCGCCGTCAGGAGGCTGACCTCGCCCTGGAGGCTCTGGACCTCCTTTTGCTGCTTGGTGAGCGCGGCGGCCATCTCGGCGTGCTGCTTCATAACGGCCTTGGAAACCTGCTCCTCCATCTCGTGGCGGGCTTTCTGGGCGGCCTGCTTGAGGTCGGTCGTGGTGCGCGTGGCGGTGGTCATGTCGCTTTCCTCCTGGGAATTGAGCTGTGGACGCCTGCGGTGGCCCCTGTCGCGCTGCGGCCACCCTGGTCTCGTGAAGTCTGAGGGTCGGCTCTCCGAGGTTCTTGCGAGCGAGATAAAGGATTTTCCACAAATTCGGGTGCATGAAGGCTTCCTCAAAGTCCGGCGGCGCTGGGGGCGGGTCCGGGGCGTGGGGTTACACTCGGGCACGTGAAGACGCACAAGGTCGAGGTCGGGAACGTGACGCGCGAGCTGCCGGTCGTGCCGGTGGCGCCGGGGGTGAGCGTGGCCCTGTTCAACATGCTGGGGGACACGGAAGTGACCGAGGCCGCCGGACGCGAACTCGCCGCCCGCTTGCCGACAGACGTGGACGTGCTCGTGACGCCCGAGGTCAAGGCCCTGTCGCTGGCGCACGTGATCAGCCGGGAGAGCGGCAAGCCCTACATCGTGATCCGCAAGACGCAAAAGCCCTACATGGTGGACCCCATCGCCCGCGAGGTCGTGAGCATCACCACGGGCAAACCGCAACTGCTCGTGCTCGACGGCTTCGACGTGGAGAAGATCAGGGGCCGGAAGGTCGCCATCGTGGACGACGTGGTGTCCAGCGGCGGCACGCTGCACTCGCTGCGGCAGATCATCGAGGAGGTCGGCGGCGAGGTCGCGGCGGTCGTCGCCGTCTTCACCGAAGGGCAGGAGCGCCCCGAGGTCACGGCGCTGGGGCACCTGCCGCTGTTTTCTTGACCGCTGGCGGCGCCGGGTCCCAACCCGCTCCTCCTGACCGCGCGGCTGCGTCTGGAGCCCCAGCGCGTCGGGCACGCGCCCGAGATGGCGGCGGTCCTTGCGGCTGAGCGCGTCCACGAGTTCCTGCCCTCCTCGCCTCCTTCCGAGGTGGAGTTGCGCGCTCGCTTCGCCCGCCTGGAGTCGCGCTCCTCGCCCGACGGGGCGCAGGGGTGGCTCAATTGGGTCGTCCTTCCCCGTGGGGGAGGCCCCGCCCTGGGGACCGTGCAGGCCACGGTGCGCCCGGGGGAGGGGGAGGCGGACGTGGCTTACGTGTTCCGTCCCTCCGCCTGGGGTCGGGGGTACGCTTCGGAAGCGGTGCGGGCCCTGCTGGAGTTCCTGGCCGTGGTTCCGGGCGTGCGGGAGGCCGTGGCTCAGGTCGACACGTGCAACGCGGCCTCCATCCGCCTGCTCACGCGGCTGGGCTTCGTGCAGACGGGGTTCACTCCCCACGCGGACGAGTTCCGGGGGGTGCCCAGCGACGAATACACCTTTCGCCTGTTCCTGGATTCTTCGGGTAGGGTGGGCGGCATGGTCGAGTCTCCCTCCCAGGCCCCGCGCGTGACCGTTGGCGGCGTGACCCGTGAGCTTCCCACCGTCCGCGTCGGCAGCGTCGGGCGGGTGCCCCTGGTGGAATTTATCGGGGACAGCGAGTTCACCAAGGCCGCCGCCGCGGCGATGCTGCCCCTGATTCCGCCGGGCACCGAGGTCCTGCTCACGGTGGTCACGAACGCGCTGCCGCTCGCCCACGAACTCAGCGACCGCTCGGGCCTGCCCTACGTCGCCGTGCGCAAGAAACGCCGCACCTACATGCAAGACCCCCTGATCCAGAACGTGCCCAGCATGACCCTCGGCGTCTCGGAGACCCTCTGGCTCGACGGGCCGCACGCCGCGCGGCTCAGGGGCAAGCGCGTCGCCATCGTGCAGGACGTGATCGCCAGCGGGGGCACGGCGCAGGCCCTCGCCCGGCTCGTCGAGCGCGCCGGCGGCACCCTGGGCGGCTACGTCGCCGCCTTCAAGCAGGGGGACACGACCCTGCCCGTGGCGTACCTTCAGGAGTTGCCGACGAGTCTGTGAGGCGCGGCGAATCTTAAAGGGACGCTCAGGCCGCACTCCGGGAAGCGCTGCTAGCTTGGCAAGACAGAGGAGGGAATTCCCATGACCCAGAGCGACGACCAGCAGCTCCAGAACGTCCCGTCCGCCGACTCGTCCGTGAAGACCGAAGACGAGATCAGCAACGTGGACCTCCAGTTCATGGGCCGCACCGACGAGCACCGCGACGCCCTCAAGGACGCCCGCGCCGAAGCCCGCATCGCCGACGAGTTCGAGGACCGCGGCCTCGACAAGCAGGACGTGGCCTCCAGCGGCAGCATGATCACCTCCGACCCCGCCAGCACCACCCCCGGCGACGAGACCTCGGACGACACGAGCAACGGCTGAGGTCGTCTGGCCCCGGTGAGGGACCGGGGATACAGAAGGTCGAAGGCAGAAAGCAGAAGGCGCCCCCGCTCGGCCTTCTGCTTTCTGCCTTTTGCGACGTTCGCGGGAAGGTTACTTCCCCACGCAAAAGTTCCGGAACACCGCGTCCACCACGTCCTCGCCCACGTCGCGCCCGGTCAGCTCCGCGAGTGAGCGCAACGCCTCCTCCAGCTCGTACCCGGCCAGCTCGTCGGGGAGGAGGCGGGCCGCGCGAACGTGCTCCAGCGCCCGCCGCGCCGCGTCTGCCTGCCGCTCGGTCGTGAGCCACGCCTCGCCCCGCGCCGCGTCGCCGATCAGGGCCGCGTGGATGGCGTCTCGCAACCTGGGCAGGCCTTCTCCGGTCACCGCGCTCACGGCCAGCGTAGTGGGGTCGGTCCACGCGGCGGGGAGGTCGCTCTTCGTCCGCACGCGCAGCACCCGCGCCGCTTCGGGCAACTCGGCGGGCAGCGCCTCGCGGGACAGGCTGCCGTCCTCCAGCGCGAGCACGAGGTCGGCGGAGGTCGCGAGGCTCACCGCCTGACGGACCCCGGCGGCCTCCACCGCGTCCGCCGTCTCGCGGATGCCCGCCGTGTCCACCAGCGTGACGGGCACCCCGGCGAGGGAGAGCTGGGCCTCCAGGTAGTCGCGCGTGGTGCCCGGAATCGGCGTGACGATGGACCGCTCGTAGCCCAGCAGCGCGTTGAGGAGGCTGCTCTTGCCCGCGTTGGGAGGGCCGATCAGGGCGAGGCGAGCGCCCCGGGTGGCGACCTGACCGGCGCGCGCCGTCCCCACCAAGGCCTCCAATTCTGCCTCCGCTGCCCGGAGGGGCGCGTCCCGGTCCTCCTCGGGCACCCCCTCCTCCGGGTAGTCGAGGAGGGCCTGGATCGCCGCCAGTGTGCGCGTGACGTGAGCGGCCACCCCCTCCACCCGCTGCCCGAGCGCCCCCGCGAGGCCCAGGGACGCTTGCCGCCGCGCCGTGTCCGTCCCCGCGTTCACGAGCCCCAGCACCGCCTCCGCCTGCGCGAGGTCGAGCCTGCCCGCGAGGTACGCCCGCTGGGTGAACTCCCCGGGCCGGGCCGGACGCGCCCCGAGTTCGAGGACCCGCGCCAGGACGCGCCCCAGCACCGCCGGGCTCCCGTGCGTCTGGAGTTCGGCCACATCCTCGCCCGTGTAGCTGCGGGGGGCGCGGAAGACCAGACACAACCCCTCGTCGAGCACCTCGCCGTCGTCGGCCACGAGTTGCCCGAAGAGGAACCGCCCGCCCCCCGTCGCGCTGGGCCTGCGCCGCCCCCGGAACACGCCGTCCGCGACCCTCAGCGCCTCCGGCCCGCTCACCCGCACGATGCCCACGCCCGCGCTGCCGGGGGCGGTGGCGATGGCGGCGATGGTATCCGAGAGGCCGAGGCGGGTCACGGGGGCAGGGTAGCAGGGGAGGGCGAAGATGGGTGTTGAGACGTAACACGGTTCTCCCCAGGTGCCGACTCGCCCCTGTTACGTTATCCACGACTTATGGAGGAGATGCAAAGAGTGCTGTTGTCCTACCGGGAAGGCCAAGTGGCGAGGCAGTCGCCGCTGGGGCCGTTGTTTCACACGTTTTACGCTCCTGCTGAGCGTTCTGCCATTGTGCGTGTGTTCGAGCAAAGAGGGCTGCCAAAGGCCCTTGAAGATTTTTGGCTGAGAACGTCCGGTGCGCGTTTATACGAGGATGTTACCTACGGTCAATGGGGGTTAGTTCTCTATTCACCTGAGGAAGCGGGAGCGCGTTCGCAAGATGCAAAAGAAGAACGCCCAGAAGATTACCGTATCGGTGATCTGATCGTCGGTGAATTCCTGGGCGATTTGGATGTTCTTCTAATCGCAGCGGAGATGAGCAGTTTTAATTTTGGCGCTGTGTACGTTGCTTCGCCCCTTGATCCTCGTGCCGAGTGGCCCAAAGTCGGGGACAATCTGGGCGACTTTCTGGAAGAGTTTGCTCAGGTGAATGGCGAGAAGTTCTGGGAGGGTAACTGACTTACCCCCCTTTCTTCCACTTCCCCTTGCTGCGGTTGCCCGGCTTGTTGCCCACCGGGGCCGTCCTCGTCCTGATTCTCTCGTCGTCGTAGCGCAACATGACGGCGAGGCGGGCGCGGGACATGATGTGGTGCGGGTGCTTGGGCACGAAGGCCGTCACCACGTCGAGGTGCCCGCCCTGGCCGTGCTCGACGACGACGTGCAGGGGCAGCGCCACCCCGTGCGACTCGAAAGAGCCGCACACCAGCCAGCGGCGGTCTTCCGGGTACACGGCCCGCACCCGCCCGGCGACGAGTACGTGCACGATGTCTTGCTCCAGGAACCCCTCGGCGCGGGCGTGGCCGATGGCGTGAGGGCAGAGGTGGTAATTGCCGTCATACACGGCGTCGCGCAGCCGGGCGTGGGCGCGGGTCAGCGTGTGGTCGGTGGTGTCGATGCCCGCGAGGTCGGCCT
The DNA here is from genome assembly GCF_002869765.1 of Deinococcus planocerae. Lineage (NCBI taxonomy): Bacteria > Thermotogati > Deinococcota > Deinococci > Deinococcales > Deinococcaceae > Deinococcus > Deinococcus planocerae. The sequence continues at coordinate 37,270 of NZ_PNOR01000033.1, forward strand.
CACGCTGGGGCTTGACTGGCTTGGCGCGCAGGTGTTCGGGCTTCGCGGGCGGCGGCGTGGGCGCGCGGCGGGCCTCCTTCTCGGCACGGGCGAGCTGCGCGCGCAGGGCGAGGAGGTCCGTGCCGGTCTTCGCCGGGCGGCGCAGGGTGGTGGGGCTGGACGCGGGTGCTCTGGGAGCGGATGCTTTCGTCACGGCGGGCCTCCCGTCTGGGCCACCTCCCCGCGGTTCTCCTCTTCGGGTGTCGGCTCCGTTCGGGGGAAAAGGCCGCCTCCTAAAAGAAAAGACCCCTCAAACACGGCTTCGTGTTCGTGGGGAGAGAGGCAGCGTACCCTGTTCAGGGCATGGGGCGAGTATAGCACGCCCCTCGGCGTACACGACGTGACGCGCCGTGCAGACGGGGAGGGACGCCCCTTCTTACGCTGACCGTGTTCGCCCGGCCTGTGCTCGCTGAAGGTGACCGCCCCCGGCCCCGCGCTCCCAGGAGGTGTCCTGCCATGATCCGACCGATGCAAGCGACCGACGCCCCCGACGTGCTCGCCCTGCTCTCCTGGATGGACGACGCGCCCGAGCGCGAGGTCTTCGCCCCCGATGCCCGCGACGCCGCGTCCCTGCACGACGAGTGCGAGGACCGGGTGTGCCTCGTGGCCGAGGGGATAGACGGCGTGGTGCAGGCTTACTGCGGGCTTGCCCCCTTCCGAGACGGGCTGGTGCTGGAGGGCCCGCTCGGCACGGGCGAGCTGCACGGGCTGCTCAGGCGGGCGGTGGAACGGGCGGACGGCCTGCCCGTCTACGCCTTCAGCGCCCGCGATAACCTTGCCGTGCGGGAGGCGCTGGAGGCGGCGGGCTTCGCGGCCATGCACACCACCGACTTCTACACGGGCCGCGCCGAGCACCTCGCCCGCTCGGCCCGCGTGCCCCCCGAGTACACCACCGAGACGGCCCTTTCTCCGCAGGAATACCGCTCGCTTTTCCGCGCCGCCGAGGACGGCTGGTCGGGACGACTCGACTGGACGGACGCCGAGTTGCGGGCACATTTTGTGCGCGACGACGTGCGGCTCGTGGCCTTGCGCCGGGGCGGGCGGGCGGTGGGGTTCGCCGAACTCGAACTCAACGCCGAGGCGGCCCGCGCCGACCTGACCTACGTGGCCGTCCACCCCGCCGACCGGGGGCAGGGGCTGGGGCGCGTCCTGCTGGGGCTCGCCGCTGCCGAGGCCACCGTGCACCCCGAGGTCCGCACCCTGCGCGCCCGCGCCCACGACCACGCCCGTCCGGCCCGCGCCCTGTACGCCCGCGCGGGCCTGACGCACTGCCGAAGCGTGGTGACCTACCTGCGCGACGACACGGAGGGAGAGCCGTAAGAGGTGCTGGGCCGGGCGCTGGGGTGGGTGGCGCTGTGGCTCGTGGCAAGGTGGGCCGCACAATCCCTGCGCCGTCCCCGCGCTAGCCTCCCCGGCATGGGGAAACGTGACCGCCACGCCGTCCGCACCGCCTACGTCACGCTGCGCGACCTGCCCGGCTCGCGGGTGATGTTCTGGGTGGTGGACGAGTGCCCGTACTGCGGCGCGCGGCACTTCCACCCCGCCGGAAACCTCCGCACCGCCGACCCCAGCGAACGCCTCGGGGAACAGCCCGCCATGTGCGACCCCGGCCTGACCTACGAGTTGAGCCTGCCGCCGAGTCCCAAGAAGAAAAATGGCAAGCAGGAGCGCCGCAAGGAAAGGCGCGAGGGCAAACGGGGCGGGCTGGACGACGAGTATTAGGACAGGCAAAGGGAAGCGGGCGCAGAGGCGAAGTGCTGCGCCCGCTCCTCCTTGTTCTGCGTTCTTATAGCCTTTGACAAGGGAAAAGTTGTCACCCTGAGAGAAGCGAAGGGACCACTGCCAGGAAGACGAGATGTTTCGCCTCGCTCAACATGACATCGTTTTCGTGTCAAACGTCTTCAGTGTTGATGCCCGCCCATCTCCATGCCCTCCGTTCCTCCCTGACTGCCCCCCGCCGGAGCTGGAAGGGGTTGCGCGTTCCGGTCGGCGAGAAGCTGCGTCATCAGGCGAATCTCGCCCCCCTGCGCCGCCTGAATCTGCCGGGCGAGGGCCTGAACCTCGGGCCGGACGCCGTTTTCCAGGGCGGGCTCGACCATTTCCAGGGCTCCCCGGTGGTGGCGGATCATCAGTTGCAGGAAGGTCTTCTCCGCCTCCGAGACGGGCTGGGTGTCTATGCTGCCCAGTTCGGCGGGGGTCGCCATGCCCATCATCCGGGCGTGTTCTGCCGTCATGCCCTGGCCGCCCCACGGCAGGCCCCACAGCGTCAGCCAGCCGCGCATCTGCCCGATCTGCTCCTGCTGCGAGAGCATGATGTCGAGCGCGAGCGCCCGGATCGTGCGGTCCTCGCTGCGGTCCCGGATGCGCGTCGCCAGGTCCACCGCCTGCGCGTGGTGCTGGATCATCTCGCGCACGAAGCGGACCTCGGTGCTGCCCTCGCGCGGAGGGGTGAGCCGGGGGCCGAGGGTCAGCCCACCGACGAGCGCGAGGACGGCGAGCACGAGCAGGGCGAGGAGGCCGGGGCGGCGTGTCATGGGGCGAGTATAGGAAGGGGAGGGGAGGCGCCGCGTCCCGAGTTCCACGCTCCACAATCCACCCTGCCGCGTCCTCTACACTGACGTGTTATGAGCTTCCCGGAAATCACGGTCATCGGCGCGGGGCTGGCGGGGTCGCAATCGGCCCTCGCGGCGGCCAGGGCAGGCGTGCGGGTGCGCCTCCATGAAATGCGGCCCGTCAAGATGACGCCCGCCCACCGTTCGGGGAACTTCGCGGAACTGGTCTGCTCCAACTCCCTGGGCGGCGAGGGCGAGATGCAGGCCAAGGGTCTCCTCCAGGCCGAACTCCGCAGCGTGGGCGGCGAGATCATCACCTCGGCGGACGCCTCCCGCCTCCCCGCCGGGAATGCGCTGGCCGTCGAGCGCGAGGAGTTCAGCGCCCGCGTCACCCGCGCCGTCCGCGAGCACCCCCTCATCGAGGTCGTGGAAGGTGAGGTCGAGCGGGTGCCCGAGGGGATCGCGGTCATCGCCTCCGGGCCGCTGACCTCCGACGCGCTGGCCCAGGACCTCGCCCGCCTGACCGGGAGCGAGCGGCTGAGCTTCTACGACGCCGCCGCGCCCGTGATCGCCTTCGAGAGCATTGACCTGGAAAAGGCGTGGCGGGCCGGACGTTACGACCAGAGTGCCGACTACATCAACTGCCCCTTCACCAAGGAGGAGTACCTCCGTTTCTTCGAGGCGCTGGAGCAGGCCCGCAGCCACACGCCGCACGACTGGGAGAAGCTCGAATTCTTCGAGGGCTGTATGCCCATCGAGGAGATCGCCCGCCGCGGCGTGGACACCCCCCGCTTCGGCCCGATGTCGCCCAAGGGCCTGGACGACCCCCGCACCGGACGCTGGCCCTACGCCGTCGCCCAACTGCGCCAGGAGGACCGCGAGGGGAGGTTGTGGTCCCTCGTCGGCTTCCAGACGGGGCTGAAGTGGGGTGACCAGAAGGCGGTCGTGCAACTCATCCCGGGTCTGGAGAACGCCGAGGTCGTCCGCTACGGGGTGATGCATCGCAACACGTACCTCAACGCGCCGGAGGTGTTGGACTCCACGCTGGCGCTCCGCGCCGATCCCACCAAGTTCGTCGCGGGGGTGCTGGCGGGCACCGAGGGCTATCTGGAATCGGCGGCGACGGGGTGGCTGGCCGGACTGAATGCCGCGCGGCTCGCCCTCGGTCATCAGCCTCTCACCCCGCCCGCCGAGTCCATGCTGGGCGGCCTGGTGCGCTACCTCGCCTCCGCCAACGCCAGGGGGTTCCAACCCATGAACGTGAACTGGGCGCTCGTCCCTGAAATCCCCGTTCCCGAAGGCCGCCGCAAGCTCGGCAAGCGGGAGAAACGCCCGGTGATGTTCCGCCGGGGCCTGGACGCCTTCATGGACTGGGCGGGAGAGGAGGCAGGGCTCAGCGTCACGCCGCCTCCCGAGCCCCAGCCTGCCCCCGAGGCCGAGGAACAGGCCGCGCCTGTCTTAAGGTAATGGGGGAAGTGAGGGGACCGTACGCCTTCCCCAGACGACCTGGCCCTCCCCGTCCGGCGACTTCGACAACGCGGCGGTAGACTCTTTCCCGATGGAGATCGGGGCGACCGTGGTGGGGCGCTACGTGCTGCGCGCCCTGGTGGGGGAAGGCGGCAGCGCGAAGGTGTACCGCGCCCTGGACACCCACCTCGACCGCGAGGTGGCCGTCAAGGTGCTCCACCCCCACACCTCCGACGCCGAACGCGCCCGCTTCCTGCGGGAGGTGCGGACCCTCGCGCGGCTGACCCACCCCGGGGTGGTGCCTGTCCTCGACCTGGGCGAGACGCGGGAGGAGAGCGGGGCGGAGCGGGTCTTTTTCACCATGCCGCTCCTGGCAGGCGGGCCGATCACCGCGCTGGGGCCGCTGGAGGACGCGCCCGGACCGCTGGCCCACTTTCTGACTGCCGCCGCCTTCGCCTCGCGGGCGCTGGCCCACATCCACGGCCACGGGATCGTCCACCGCGACCTGACGCCCGGCAACGTCCTGCTCGACGACGCCCGGCTGCCGCGCATCATGGACTTCGGGCTGGTGGCCCTCTCGGACCACACCCGGCACCTCACCCGCTCGGGGGTCACGTTGGGCACGCCCGCCTACATGGCCCCCGAGCAGGCGCGCGGGGTGGGGGTGGGGCCGCGCAGCGACCTGTACGCGCTCGGCGCCGTGCTGTACCGGGTGGCCTGCGGGAGCCCGCCCTTCGTGGGTGACAGCGACCAGAGCGTCCTCTACCAGCACGTGTACGAGCCGCCGCCCGATCCCCGGGAGCTGAACCCCGCCGTGCCCGACGCCGTCGCCCGCGTGCTGCTGGCCCTCCTCGCCAAGGGGCCGGAGGACCGCCCCGGAAGCGGCGAGGCGGTCACGCACCTGTGGGACCTCGCCCGGCGGGACGTGTGGACGCGGCACGCCCGGGGGCAGTACCGGGGAGGCCGCGCCCGCACCGGCGAGCACCCCGACGGCCCGGCCCGGGTGGAGGGATTGCGCGAGGCCTGGAGCGTGGCCCTTCCCGGCGAGGTGACCTGGCCCGCCGCCGTGGTGGGGGAGGGGGACCTCGTGGCGGTGGGGACGCGGGGGGGGCAGCTCGTCCTGACCCACGCCTCCGGGCGGCCCTACGCGACCTACGCGGCGCGCGACGAGGTGACGGCCCCGGCGACCTTCATCGGCGGGGCGGTGCTGTATGGGGGCTGGGACGGCACCCTGCGGCGGGTGCGGCTCGGGGACGGGGCGGAGGGCTGGCTCCACCAGGCGCGGGCCGAGTTCACGGGGGCGCCGACCCTTTGGGGCGAGCGGGTGCTCGCCACCAGCCGCGACGGGCACCTCCACGCCCTGCACGCGGCGAGCGGCGAACTCGCCTGGGCCTACCGGGCGGCGGGGCCGGTGGCGGCGAGCCCCGTCGTGTGGGCGGGGGCGGCGCTGCTGTGCGACGAGAACGGCTGGCTGCACGCCCTCGACGCGCGGGAGGGCACGCCGCTGTGGAAGGTGGAGGTCGGCACGGTCCACGCCACGCCCGCCCTCGCGCCGACCGGGCCGGGGGAGGCGACCCTGATCGTCCCCACCTGGCCCGGCGAGGTGCACGCCCTGAGCCTGAGCGCGGCGTCGGGGCGCGCGGCGCTCGCCCAGCCCGAGCCCACCCTCTGGACCTACGACGTGGAGGACGAGATCTGGGCCGCCCCGGCGGTGACCGGGAACCTCGCCGTCGTGGCCGGGTGGGGGGGCACGGTGCGGGCCCTGAGGCTGTCCGACGGTGAGGACGTGTGGGCGTTCGCGCTGGGGGGCCGCGTGACCGCCAGCCCCGTGGTGAGTGCCGGGCTCGTCTTCCTGGCCTCCGAGGAGGGCGAACTCGTCGCGCTCGACGTGCGGAGCGGAAAGGTGCGCTGGCGCCGCCAGGAGCGCGAGGGGGTGCAGGCCACGCCGCTCGCCGCCGGGGGGACGCTGTACGTGGCCTTCATGAACGGGACCCTGCGGGCCTACCGGGGGGGGCCGGAGGAGCACGGCACCGGAACCTGAGGGCTTCGCCGAACGACGAGCCCCCTGACGTTTGTCTCGGCAGGCGAGGGTAGACTTCTGGCAGGACGCCGCTCCCCACGCTCCGTCCATGCCACGGAGGAACCCATATGCCCAACATCGGACCCGGTGAACTCCTCGTCATTCTCCTGATCGCGCTGCTCGTCTTCGGCCCGAAGAAACTGCCCGACCTCGGCAAGAGCCTCGGCGCGGGCATCCGCGAGTTCCGCCGGGGCACCCAGGGCCTCAAGGAGGAGCTTGAGGGCAGCTTCCGCGAGACGCCCCCCGCCCCTCAGCCCGCCCCCGTGCAGACGGTGGTCGCCAGCGCCGCGCCCCAGCCCGTGCAGGCTGTCACCCCCCAGGCCGTGACGCCCCAGGCGGTGAAGCCCACCCCCGACGACCCCCAGCGGGGCTGACCCCCCACCACCCACCGCCGCCCTCCTGACCACCGGGGGCGGCGTTTCCGTTGCCCTGTACCCCCATCGTGGGGGGTCGAAAAGACGCTCCAGAACGCGAGTTTGCCCGACGGGGAGGGGACGCCCTTCGCTACACTGCGCCCGTGACCTTGCAAGAGATGACGGCACCCCAGGACGAGACCGGCGAGACGCGGCGTGTGGCGGGACACCTCCCGCCGAGGGGCTGATGCTCGCCCGCGCCCGCAGCGTCGCCCTGATCGGCGTGGACGCCGTGCCCGTCGAGGTCGAGGTCGATGTCTCCCCGGGCCTGCCCGCCTTCGCCATCGTTGGCCTTCCTGACCAGGCGGTCAGCGAGGCGCGTGAGCGGGTCCGGGCCGCCGTCCGCAACGCGGGGCTGCCTTTCCCGGCGGCCCGCATCACGGTCAATCTCGCGCCCGCCGACCTGCGCAAGGAGGGGCCGCTGTACGACCTGCCCATCGCGCTCGGGCTGCTCGCCGCGCAGGAGTTGCTGCCCGCCTCCGCGCTCGCGGGCGTGGTGAGCGCCGGGGAACTCGCCCTCGACGGGTCGCTGCGGCCCATCGCCGGGGCGGTGAACCTCGCCCTGCTCGCCGCGCAGGAACGCCTGCCCGCCCTGCTGCCCGCGGGCAACGCTTCCGAGGCGGCCCTGATCGACGGGGTGCGGGTGTACGGGGCGCGGACCCTGGAGGACGCGGTGCGCCACCTCACCGGCCAGACCCTCCTTCCCGAGGTCGCCCCGCCCGAGCCCGCCGCCTCGGAGGACACCCTCCTCGACCTCGCCGACCTCAAGGGGCAGACGGCGGCGAAGCGCGCGCTGGAGATCGCCGTCGCGGGTGGGCACAACCTGCTCCTCGTCGGCTCGCCGGGGAGCGGCAAGACCATGCTCGCCCGCCGCGCCCCTGGCCTGACCCCGCCCCTCACCCGTGCCGAGGCGCTGGAGGTCACCCGCATCCACTCCGCCGCCGGACTGCTCGCCGCCCGGGGAGGGCTCGTCGGGCAGGCGCCGTACAGAGCCCCGCACCACACCGTCTCGGACGCCGGGCTGATCGGGGGTGGCGGCGTGCCCAAGCCCGGCGAGGTGTCGCTCGCGCACCGGGGCGTCCTCTTCCTCGACGAATTTCCCGAGTTCTCCCGCAAGGCGCTCGAAACCCTGCGGCAGCCCCTGGAGGACGGGCACGTCACGATCAGCCGCGCCCGCGCGACCGTGAGCTACCCCGCCCGCTTCCAGCTCATCGCGGCCATGAACCCTTGCCCCTGCGGGCACCACGGCGACCCCGAGAAGGCCTGCAAGTGCACGCCGGTCGAGCACACCCGGTACGCCGGGCGCCTCAGCGGGCCGCTCCTCGACCGCATCGACCTGACGGTGAAGGTGCCGCGCCTGACGGTGGACGAGCTGAGCCGCGCCCCCGAGACGGAGGGTTCGGCCCAGGTCCGCGCCCGGGTGGCCCGCGCCCGAGAGGCGATGCTCGCCCGGCAGGGGGGCCGCAACAGCGACCTCGGCGGGCAGGCCCTGCGGCGTCACGCGGCGCTGCGGCCCGGCCCGGACGCCTTCCTGCGTGCCGCCGCCCGGCAGCTCAACCTGACGGGAAGGGGGTTCGACCGTGTTCTGCGCGTTTCCCGTACCGTGGCCGACCTCGCGGGCAGCGCCGACATCACCGAGGCGCACCTCGCGGAGGCGGTCACGTACCGCCCGCGTGAATTGGCCTAGGCCGCGTTCCGATGCGCCCGTGCTCGGCGGGCTTACCGTCAAGTTCTCGCCCCACGACCCGGACGCCGCACCGCCCGGACCTGCAAGCCGACACGCCCGCCCGGCCCACCTTTACGCGGCTGGCCTCCGGGCCGAGCCTCTTCCCGATGCGGATCGGCGTGTCCTCCCTGCCGGTGACCGGGGATCGAGGGCTCCCTGTTCATGAGCACCGGGTTCCTGACCGCCAGCACCCTAACCCTGAGCGACCGCCACGAGCACGAGAGGTTCGTCCACCGCCCGCGAAGTGCCCACGCCGAGCGGGTCCCGAGCAAGGACGGGAGCTGACAGCGAAGGGCCGACCCAGCACAGACGCGGCGGGTCGGCCCTCTAAGCGAGGGTGTCCGGTCAGACGGTTCCCCCACCGCTGTCGCGCTCTCCGGGCACGGTTCCGTCCGGGGTGATGTCGGGGTCAAGGACGGCGGGCACGGCGGTGGTGTTCGCGTTGGCGACGGCGGGCAGGGCGATCTGGTCGTTGTCCCAGAGTTCGCCGCTCGTCGCCGGAGGATTTTTCAGATTGCCGCCTTCCTGCTCGACCTCCTCGACGCTGCGGCCTAGGGGTGTGTCGCCGTACCGGTTCTCGCTGTCGGTCATGCTCTCTGCCCCCTCGTGGTGCCGGGCACGGCGCCCGGCGTCAGGCGCTTCCCTCGCTGCTGTCGCGGTTCTCGCGGGCCGTGCCGTCCTCGGCCCCGCCGGTGTTCGCGTCCGTGACCCGGTTCACGTCCACGACGCCGGGGATGACGGCGGTGCCCGCCGGGCCGCTCAGCACGGGGGCCGCCGGAACTCCGGCGAGCATGTCGTCGTCTCGGACCTGTTCGCCGGGGACGGCGGAGTTCACCCGGTTGCCCGCGTCTCCCTCGACCTCCTCGACGCTGCGGCCCAGGGGAGCGTCGCCGTACCGGTTCTCGTTGTCGGTCATGGCCCAGTGTGTGGGGGGCGGCGGGCCGGGCGCGTGAGTCGCGGCTTGGGGGCGCCTTCATGCCGGGGGGGCGGGCGAAGATGCAGAGGAAGGTGCGTGCGGGCGCGGTCGACCCGCTATGCTGCCCTTCAAGGTGAGGAGAGCTGAGCCATGAATGACCGCGTACAGTCGGCCCTCAAGGGGCTGGGCATCGGCGTGCCGCCCGTCGCGACGCTGGAACGTGAGGGGGCGTTTTTCGCCCTGCTGGACGACACCCTGATCTACCAGGACGCGGGCGGCACCCGCCGGGTCACCCTGCGCGACCTGACCCGCATCCACAGCGACGAGGAAGGCCTCCTGCGGGTCGAGACCCCCGCCGGAACCGCCCTGACCGCCAGCCTGCTCGGCTACGACCCCGCCCGCGTCCAGACCTTCTTCTCGGGGGTGCGCGACGCCACCGCCCGCGCCAAGCACCTCCCCACCTCGCCCCTCCCCGGCATGAGCGGGCAAAAGACTTTCGGCCCCCCGCCCGGGTCCCCCCCCGCCGCGGCCAAGGGGCCGCCTCCGGCTCCCTCCACCCCCGCCGCCGGACCCCCCCGCGAGGAGCCGAGGCCGAAGGTCCGCCTGGACGCCGCAAAGGTCCCGGCCCCCGGGAAGGAGGACCCGACCCCGCCCCGCGAGCGCCCCGCCCCGCCCGCCTCCCCCCGCGCGACCCAGTGGAAGCCGCCCGGCCAGAACGACCTCGGCGGCGAGACCGTGCGGGTGATCGGCCCGGCGGGGGGGGGCCAGACGCCCGCCCCCCCGCCCCCCGCGGCGAAGGCTACCCCGACGCCCGCGCCCACCCCCGTGACGCCCGCCCC